>JBFMEJ010000469.1:0-1520 GCA_040753275.1 Bacillota bacterium | reverse complement strand
GGTAGACCCGGCCGGTAAAACCGCCGTAAAGGATGCTTTCGAAAAGATTAAAGCCCACCCGCTGCGGAGAATCGCTGACGCCTAAAACGGCAATACTCTCCGGATAAAAGATCTCCCGCAAACGTTTAACCTTTTCCGGTTTCCCCATCTTCCCCAATTCCTTCCCTATCCTGGATAATCATTTTTCCGGCTCAATCATCAGTGCGGGTCAAGAAAAAAGCAAGCCGACGGGTTGATTTATTCTAAAATTTGTTTCCCGATTACTCGAAAAAATCTGCAAGTCTTCACCCGTCGGTAGCAGACAACAAATTAACCTCTTTGCCCGCCGTTCGTTTGCCGTCGCTCCGATGCTCCGGGCAAATCGAACGGCGGGCCTGCCCTTAAAAATCTGGCGTGAGCACAATCCTCTTCATTAAAGCCCCGGAATGGGAAGCTTTCAGGGCCTCCTCCAGCTGGCTCATGGGCCGGACCTCCACAAACGGTTCCACTTTGATTTTTCCGTTCAGGACCATTTGCAGGACTTCCGGGTAGTATTTCGGCAGGCAGCCCCAGGTGCCGATGATCTCGGCGTCAAAGGCCATCAGGCGGGAAAGCATGTATTCCACTCTGGCAGTGCCGTAACCCACCACAATTAATTTACTGACGAAGGTAAGCAGTTCCAGCCCGATCTCCTGACCCATTTTAGAGCCGGTGCACTCAAATATTTTTAAACCCCAGGAGGGCAATTTCTTTCCCTTGGCGTAGCTGCGGAATTCTTCCCGGATATCCTTTACGCTCTTGTCCAGGGTGCTGATGGCGTAGGTGGCCCCGTACTGGAGGGAGCGCTCCAGCTTTTCCTTGTTCCGGGCGATGGCGATTACTTCGGCGGCGCCCAGGACGGAGGCGATTTGCGTCATGTAAACGCCGATGCCGCCGGTAGCGCCGATAACCACCACCACGTCGCCCTTTTGAATGTCCGCCCGCTTGGCCGCCTGGTACGGGGAAGTGATGGCGTCGGCCACCACGGCCAGGTGCTCCAAGGGCATCCCCTTTCTATCCTCAACCACGCAGAGATCGGCGGCCGGCACGGGAATATGACTGGAAAACCCTCCGTAAATACCCAGGCTGTTTCCCGGCATGGCCTGTTTCAGGCAGCGGTTGCCCCTCCCGGAAGCGCAGATGGGGCAGTTGTTGCAGGGCATTACCGCGGGAACGATTACCTCTTTGCCAATCAGCCTTTCCTCCCCGGCCACCACCCGGCCGGAAATTTCGTGACCGAGGGTAAGGGGGGGTTTGGTTACCGTCGGTACACCGTCGTAAAAATAACTGACGTCAGTGTGGCAGACCCCGCAGCCGGCGATCTCCACCAGCACTTCACCGGGCTTCAACTCGGGAACATCGATACTGGTCCGCGCCAGCTTCCCGGGCTCCACCATTTGCCAGGTTTCAATCTTTGCAGGCATACCCATGATCATTACCTCCTCTTCCTTTGAAAATAGAATTTCTCTTCACCATCACCATTTGGGCTGTTTAAATTTCCT
>JBFMEJ010000468.1:0-1521 GCA_040753275.1 Bacillota bacterium | reverse complement strand
GCCCGGACCGTATTCGTCGATTCGGTGTTTGATAATTTGAAAACCCAATTTTTCCTCATATACCTTTAGGAAGAAAAAAGATGAAAAAAGCCCCGCTAAGAGGCATTTTGCTGATCAATTAAATAGGCGCCGATCCCCTGCACGATCGCCCGCGCCGTGTTTTCCCGAAATTGTTCCGTGGCCATGAGTCTTTCTTCCGCCGGGTTGGAAAGAAAAGCTGCTTCAATTAAAGCTGCCGGCATGGCGGCTTCCCGGATGACGACGAAGTCGGCCTGGCGGACGCCTTTATCTTCCAGCCGGAGGGCAGAAACCAAAGCGCTTTGGATGTGTTCGGCCAGCCGGCGGCTTTTGGCCAGACGCTCTGCTCCGTTGGCGCTGCTGCGCGCGTAATAAGTGGTTGTCCCGCTTAATTGCGCGCTGGTGTTGGCGTTCATGTGGATGCTCACAAAAAGATCGGCGCCTGCTGAATTGGCCTTTTCGGGCCGGGCGTACAGGTCCACTTCGTAATCGCCGCTCCGGGTAAGGACGACCCGGGCGCCGTAAGCGGTCAATAAACCGGCGGCGCGTCTGGCCACATCATAGTTGATTACTTTTTCTTGGAGCCCCAGCGTTCCCCCGATGGCCCCGGGGTCAGCGCCGCCGTGGCCGGGATCCAATGCAATTTTTACGCCGTTAAAAGCATCTTTCAGGTTGGGGACGAAAATTTCCAGGCCAATCTTTTTTTGATCTGGAGCGGCTTCCGTCCGGTAGAGCACCTGCTCCTTTAAATCGAAGACCAGGCGCGTGACGTCCGGGTCGCGGCTGAACCAGCCGACCCGGAGAGTGCTGACGGTCTTTGTGTCGATAGCCTGGCTGGCGGGCAAATCTCCCGGGCGCACGCCCTGAATGTCCATCACCAGGCGGTCCGGGTCGCGCAAACGAAAGACGTGGTAAGTTACTTTTTGCGTGCAGGTCACTTCCACTCTGGTCCGCTCATCTTTCGAGGTGACGGCTAATTTGATCACCGGGGATTGTCCTTCTTCACCCCGCTTAACGCCACCCCGTCCAACGTCGGGGTTTGTTCCCTTGTTTTGCTCGCTTTCCTTGCTTTCATTACTGCCTTCCTTATCTCCATCTCCGTTATTTTCGACGTTATCCCCGTTATTCCCGTTTCCTTTGCTTCCTTCTGCTTTATCCCCTGCCGGCGTTCCGGCCGGGGAAGCGGATTTACCGCCGGTGCCGTTATTTTTTTCCGGGTCCGGAACGGGAATGATCGGCCCGGGTTTTTCCGGTTCCGGAGAGGTCGTCGGGGAAACCTCTTCTTTGACGTACCAGGCTACAATCCAGCCAATTTTGCCGTCCGGCAGCTGTACCTTATACCAGTCCGCCGACCTGTCTATGAACGGCAGCCTGGCTCCCCGGCTGACCTGGGCCAGAACGTCGTGGCTCGTCCCGGGACCGCTGCGGATATTCACCCCGTCCCCCTGCACCACCAGTTTCTGCCCCGGCTTTTCTTCTGTTGCCGGCCTGTTTAGACTGACC
>JBFMEJ010000467.1:0-1525 GCA_040753275.1 Bacillota bacterium | reverse complement strand
TCCCGGCGGGAGCCCAGCGGGAAAAAGGCGTAGGGCTGCGGGATAGCGACGTTTACCCCCACGTTGCCCACGTTGACCTCGCGGATAAACTGGCGGGCGTGTTTGCCGCTGCTGGTAATGATGCAGGCCGAGTGGCCGAGATTCGTTTTCGTGTTGATCCACGCAATGACCTGCTCCAGGCTTTCCCCCCGGATCAGGGCGGCCACCGGGCCGAACGCCTCCTCTTTGGCCATGGCCATGTCCACGTTGACTTCCTCCAGGATGGTCGGCCCCAGGAAGTAGCCGCCGGGGTAACCCGGCACCTGGACGGCGCGGCCGTCCAGCACCATCTTCGCCCCTTCCGCCAGAGCCCGCTCAATCCACTGCAGGACCTTTTCCTTTCCCGCCATTGTGGCCAAAGGTCCCATGTCGGTCGCTTCATCCAGTCCGTAGCCGACTTTCATGCCCGCCGCCGCTTCCTTGAATTTGCTTTTCAGTTCATCGTAAATATCCCCGATTACCACCACGTTGTCCGTCCCCAGGCAGCGCTGGCCCGTCATCCCGAAGCAGGCCCGCAAAAGCCACGGGACGGCTTCGTCCAGGTTGGCGTCGGGCATGATCACCACGTGATTTTTTCCGTTGCCGTTGATCGACGACCGCTTCCCCAACTGCCCGCACAGTTCGAAAAGTTCCTTGCCGGCCCGGTTCGATCCGATAAAGCCGACCCCCTGGATTTCCGGCTGCTGCAGGATCATCTTGTTGATGTTGCGCCCGCCGTGGATGAGGTTGATCACCCCGGGCGGGAAGCCGGCCTCCTGGGCTACCCGGCAGACGTACTCCGCGGCCACCGGATCCTGCCGGCTCGGGCTGACCACCACCGTGCAGCCCGCCGCCAGGGCGTAAGGAACGAAGGACGACCAGGCGTGCATGGGAATGTTGCCGGGGGTGACGATGAGAAAAGCACCCAGCGGCTCCCAGACCAGGTACTGGTCGATCCCCCGGGCCACCTGGTCCGCATATTCGTTTTGCCGGGGGAGGCCGTACAGGGCCGAGCAGGCCGATTCGATGTTTTCAATTACCCGGCGCACCGAACCCCGGGCTTCGGCGATGGTCCGGCCGTGGTCCTGGACGAGGACGCGGGACAATTCATCGAAGTGCTCCTCGAACTTCGCCCGCAGGTCGAAAAGAAGGCGCGCGCGATCCCGCAACGGCACTTCGCGCCAGGACCGAAAAGCCCGGTGCGCCGCCTCCACCGCCGCCCGGGCTTCTTCTTTGGTGGCGGTGGGGAATTCGGAAATCACTTCCCCGGTAGCCGGATTCCGGTTTTCTTCCAGGACGGCGGATTGGGAAGCGATCCATTCGCCGTTAATGAAGAGTTTTTGTTTGCCGTAATGCTTTTTGACCTCTGGAAGCAAAGCCATCTTTAAATCCCTCTTCCTTAATTAATTTAATCCGTCAAATAAACTGGCCCGTCTGGTAAAAAAGACAAGCTATAAATGCATTGATTTTAGTTATTTTTTGACTTTCTTCACTAACAGCACACTTA
>JBFMEJ010000466.1:0-1526 GCA_040753275.1 Bacillota bacterium | reverse complement strand
ATAAAATTACCACCTCATTTCCTAAATTATTTAAATTTATTCCTTTTATGAAAATTCACCTTGATTCCGCCATCAATTTTCTGGCTTTCGCCCATTTTCATCCTCTGTTGGGTCGCCGAAAAGCAGCATGGAGGTCTAATCCCCAATCTTTTCCCTATCCCTAGTTCCTAATCCCCAATCCCTAATTCCTGTCTTTATACGTCCCAGCGCGGGCAGCGTCCTCCCCAGCGTCCGATGACCCGGTCCGCTTCGTAAATCTCCACGATTTCGCAGGTATTGGGACAGCCGTCGCACTCGAAACTGCTTGTCCGGTAACTCATTTGCGCAGCGCTAAAACCCTTAAAACTGGTAAACCCTTTTTTACCGGCCTTTTCTTTGGCCAGGTAGGCGGCGCCGATGGCGCCCATGATTTTATGGTGCTCCGGGACATAAATTTCCAGATTTAAAGCCCGCTCAAAGGCCGCCTTAATGCCGACGTTGGCTGCCACCCCGCCCTGGAAGACAACCGGCGGAAGGATTTCCTTGCCCTTTCCCACGTTGTTCAGGTAGTTGCGCACCAGGGCCTCGCATAATCCGTTAATGATGTCCGGCAGGGAGTGCCCCATTTGCTGTTTATGGATCATGTCTGATTCGGCAAAGACGGTGCACCGGCCGGCGATCCGGACGGGTTTTTGCGACTGCAGGGCCAGGCCGCCGAACTGGTCAATGGGAATGTTCAGGCGCGCCGCCTGCTGGTCCAAAAAAGAGCCCGTTCCTGCCGCGCAGACGGTATTCATGGCAAAATCAACCACCACCCCCCGGCGTAAAATAATCATTTTCGAATCCTGGCCCCCGATTTCGAATACGGTCTGGACGTCGGGAATCAAAAGAGAAGCGGCTAAAGCGTGAGCGGTGATTTCGTTTTTAATCACGTCGGCGCCCACCATCACACCGGCCAGGAAACGGCCGCTTCCCGTGGTCCCCGCGCCGGCGATTTCGATCCCCGCCGGCAAACTTTCCCGGGCCTGCCGCAGACCTGTCTGGATGGCTTCAATCGGCCTTCCGGCCGTGCGCAAATACAACCCGCTCAGGATTTCCCCGTCTTCCGTCAGGATCACCAGGTTTGTACTGACGGAGCCCACATCGATGCCAAGGTAAGCTTTCATCCCGTTCCCTTCTTCAAATGTTCACGGCCAGTTTGGGCGACTTTGCTTGCCTTTTCCGATAGCGCAGCAAATCCACGAAAGCTTCCAGCCTGGTGGTCATTCCGGCCTTCCCGGTTTGTTCGTCCAGGAAAAAAGTGAGCACAGGCAGATCATAATCTTTAGCCACCCGGGGCAGGATGGTGCGGGCGACAATTTCCGGGATGCAGGTGAAGGGAGCCAGCTGAATCACCCCGTCGAAGCCCCGTTTGGCGTAAATGACCGTGTTGCCCACCGACTCGCGGCCGTGTCCGCCCAGCAGTTCGGGCAAATAGGGTAGGGCCGCCTCGCGCACGGTGATGTTTTCCTCCGTTTCCGCCCAGGTGTTGTCGCGGGTCCAGCCGG
>JBFMEJ010000465.1:0-1528 GCA_040753275.1 Bacillota bacterium | reverse complement strand
AAGAAGGTTAAAAGTGGTCGACTTGCCGGCGCCGTTAGGCCCGATGATCGCCAGGATTTCCCCTTTTTGCACCGTGAAATGCAGATCCGCCACCGCCACGACGCCGTCAAAAGTTTTCTTTAAGCCCTTTACTTCCAGAAATTCCACCGGCGCACCACCCCCAAAATCCCCTGGGGCATAAATAAAATAACCACAATTAAAATCAAGCCGTAAACCACCATGTACCCATAAGAAACGGCGGTCCTTAAAAATTCCTCCCCGCCGTACAGCACTACCGCGCCCAACAGCGGCCCCGCCGTGCCGTAGAGCCCGCCGAAAACCGGCATGACCAGGCTCGCCACCCCGATGTGCAGGCTGAACGCCTCGTACGGTATGGTGGTGGAAGTATAATGGACGTAAAAAGCGCCGGCCAGGGCGGCAAAAATTGCGCTGACCAGAAAAACCAGCAGGCGGTAGCGTACCATGTTCACGCCCAGCACAGCAGCCACCCGCTCGCTGGTCCGCATAGCGGTAAAGGCCAGCCGGAAAGGAGAACGTTCGAAGTAGAGGGAAATGCCGGTTAAAACCAGGAGAAGAGCGAAAATAAGAAAATAGCTGAACAGTCTTGCGCCGCCGAAAAGGCTGGGGACGGTAATCCCCATCGCTCCCCCGGTCAGGCCGGGCAGCCGCAAAGCAACCACCTGCAGCGTCTGGGTGAAGGCCAGAGTGGCAATGGCAAAATGGATCCCGGTCAGGGGCAGCGTGAGGTACCCCAGCACCAGCGCCGCCCCGGCGGCAACCAGCACGGCCGCCAGAAAACAGAGCGGCAGCGGCAAACCCAGCTTTAGAAAACTGAGTGCGGAGACGTAAGCCCCCAGCCCGAAAAAGCCCGCGTGAGCAAAGGAAACCAGCTCCGCCCGGGCCGCCACGTCCCAGCTCAGGGCCAGCACCGCAAACATCAGCGCCTGGATCGCCACGTGCAGATAATATTCGCCGCTAAGAAAAGGGAAAAATACAGCCGCCAGAAGAACGAAAAGCAAGGCGGATTTGCCCAGGATACCCTTCGGCTTTGCCTTCACGCCTCCCTCACCCCCCGCGGCTTAAAAATCAAGGCAAAGAAGATGAGCAGGAAAAAGATCGCCTCCGCCCAGCCGGTTCCCTCCGGCACAAAGGTGCTCACCAGCGACTCCGCCACCCCTAAAAGCAGGCTGGCCCAAAAAACTCCGTAAATGTTTCCCAGGCCGGCCACCACTACCACCGCCAGGCTTTTCATGGTAAACCCCAGCCCGATCAGCGGTTCCGCGTAGAGAATTACGCTCAGCATCATCCCGCCCACGGCGGCAAATCCGGTGGCCAGGCCAAACGCGTAAAGATTGATTTTTTCCGGCGCGATCCCGATCAGGGCGGCCCCTTCCGGATCCTGGCTGACCGCCCGGATCGCCCGGCCGAAGCGGGTCCGCTGGAGAACCAGGTAAAGGGCCAGCAGCAGGACGACGGCCAGCAGAAAGGTAAGCAGCCGGCCGGCCCCGAAGCTGAGCCCCCCCAGGGA
>JBFMEJ010000464.1:0-1529 GCA_040753275.1 Bacillota bacterium | reverse complement strand
CTTCCGGTAGCTTGACCACGCCGGGAAGTAGCTCCACCAGCTCCGGGAGGGCTTCCGCGCCGCCCCCGGCTAGGTAGAACCGGGCAATCTCGTCAGCCCGGTTGCCCAGGGAGGTCAGCACCTGGTCGGCGATGGTCCGGGCCACCGCCTCGCGGGCGGCCGCCGCTTCCCGGCGGAAGTCGACCTCCGCTCCCCGGAAAGCAAACCTACCTACCTGCAGTATTTCTGGGAGCCGGGCAGGGTTAGCGGGAGCGCCGGTTTTAGCCTGGTACGAGTTCCCAGCAATCGCTTCCGCGTAATAAACGCCCGTTTCTATGCTTCCGCACAGACTGGAGACCGGGCGGGCCTGGCTGTCCCGGATTTCCGCGGTTACGAAATCGGTCGTCTTATACCCCACGTCCACGAGGCACACCAAGCCGGAAGGAGGCAATTCTGGAGCGGTCAACAGAGCCCCCGCCCCCTGGGGGTAGACGACTACCTTCCCGTAGCTAATCCGGGTAAACGGCGAGCCATCCATGCTCACATCGGCGTGCAGGCCCATTAAATGCCGGGCAAGCTCATCCTTCTGTGTCCGGTAATAAGCCACCGGCAGGCCAGTCACTAGGGTCGCCCCAGCTTTCGCCCCCAACAGCCGGGCAGCAGCCAGAATTAGAACATCGTGGTTCGGGTGCATGTGTTTTTGACGCTCAAGGGTGAACGTGGCTACCTGGCCACCTTCCCGGATTGCCAGCTCGCCAATAAAATATTTTTTCGTTCTGCCGGACAAGGTACGGATTTCCACCTGGTGGCCGATCCCGTTCTGGGATAAATCGGCTAAAACCAGATCCCGGGCCGGAGCAACTACCGACGGGAAAATAACCTTCTTCTTTTCTGACACTCCCTTTGTATAACCGTAACCCAGGTCAATAGAGATCATTTTTGTTAATCCTCCTTTGGCTTTTTTAAAAAAGAAAGGCGCGACGTCAGTCGCGCAGCAAAGCAAACCGCTATCTTTCAAGTGCATCACCGATCATTTTCGCCATACCATTTCGGCAGCCGTCTCGCGTTTTCTTTTGGTCGGTAAAAAACACACGGCCCGTGGTAGTTTTTACCGCTCAGGTTGTTTTTGCCCAAGGCACACCGGCGCTTGCAATTGACGATCCGGAAGTGCGTGCAACTGATCACTCCGCACACCGGGTTAAAAGATTTCAGCAGCACGAATCACACCTTGCTTTCCGGTTTTTTGTTGTGCCACTTTGGCAACTTCCTTGGGAAATTTCCAGCATGGGTCTCAACGCCGGTAAGTGTTTCCAAGAGAAACGTCCTGGACACAGCCGAAAAGGCTGCTGCGGATTTGTCCTGAGCGGTTCACCCCCCTTGCCTAAAGCTTCTTTATCCGCTTACCAAACACGTTATTGAATTTGATCACGGTTTCGACCGCCCAATCCTGAAGGGAGTCCAGTTCCTTTTCGTCAGCGTCAATGCTTCCTTCGCGGTACAAAACAACACGGCAGGCCTGGGCGTAATCAAGCCTTTCCCAGCTTAGCTCC
>JBFMEJ010000463.1:0-1529 GCA_040753275.1 Bacillota bacterium | reverse complement strand
CGGCGCAGACGGTATTCATGGCAAAGTCGGCGACCAGGGAGTTGCGCAAAATAATCAGTTTCGAATCCTGGCCGCCGATTTCTAAAATGGTCTGCACCCCCGGGACCAGGGTGGAAGTGGCCACGGCATGGGAGGTGATTTCGTTTTTCACGACATCGGCGCCGGTGATCACGCCGGCCAAGTGGCGGCCGCTGCCGGTCGCCCCCACTCCCCGGACGAGAACTTTCGGCGGAAGGCTTTCCGCCAGTTGCCGTAAACCGGTCTGGATGGTGGCAATGGGGCGCCCCTGAGTCCGCAAATAAAGCGTCTCCCTGATCCTGCCCGCTTCGTCCATAAAAACCAGATTGGTGCTTACCGAACCCACGTCGATGCCCAGGTAACCCTTGACCAAAAAGATTCTCCTTCCCCAAGAAAGATTCAGGTCCAAAATTCACAGGCCCAAAAGACACAGCGCCTCTATGTCTTTGTTGCCTTTGTGCCTCTTTTGCTTTCCGTGCCTCCTTGCCGCACTCTGCCGCGGTCCCTTCTTCTTCTTTCCAGCAAGTCCACAAAGGCCTCCAACCGGGTGACTACGCCCGCCTCGCCGGTTTGTTCGTCGAAGGTCAGGGTAAGCACCGGAATATCCAGATCGGCGCTGACCACGGGCAAGATGCTCTGGGCCACAATTTCGGGCATGCAGGTGAAGGGCAGCAACTGTATGACCCCGTCGTAACCCGCGCGGGCGTACAAGATGGTGCTGCCGACCGTTTCCTGCCCGTGGCCGCCGACAAAATGCCTCAGATAGGGAAGCGCCGCCCGGCAGGCGTCGCGGCGGCTGCGCAGGCCTTTGATCAACCCGAACAACATATGATCGTTTACCCATTCGCTGAGATAGATGGAACGGTCCACTTCCACGCCCATTCTCCCCAGCCGGCGCTCGATATCCAGGTTGGCAAAGGGCTCCAGCAGAGTAAATATTTCGCCCACAATACCGATGCGCAAAACATCCCTCTCTTCCGTCGGCACCGATTCCAGAATTTCCTTTACCTGCCTTTGCGCAACGGCCAGCTCCGCCAGGTCCGAAGCACGTTCAATTTCCCGGAGAGCCTCCAGAAAGGCCCGATCCGTGCTTCCCGGGATCATTTCCCGGGGTCTTAACCGGTGGACGGCCATTTCCAGTTCATCAACCGCCCGGATCTTCTGATAGCCCAGCTTAACTCCCCGGTACACCTGTCTCCAGGAATTGTTGCCGGTAATGACCTTGATTCGGGACAAAAGCTGCCCGACGTGGCGCTCCGGCGGTTCTAACACAACCAGTTCATACCGGTACCCGAGATCCTGCAAAATGGCATGCTCAACCTGGGCGTAGTAGCCAAAGCGGCAGGGCCCGCAGCCGCCTGCCATCAGGATGGTATCGGCGCCCAGGGCGCTCGCCTCGATAAAGTTGCCCAGGTTTAATTTTAAAGGAAGACAGGCGAACTCCGGGCCGTAGCGCGCCCCCAGGGCGAGGGTGCGTTTGCTGGAGGGAGGAGGAATGACCAGATCCACCC
>JBFMEJ010000462.1:0-1530 GCA_040753275.1 Bacillota bacterium | reverse complement strand
CTTTTTGCGTAATAGCTTGCGAACGGTGGTCCCCAAAATATCTTCAAGATTGTCGGCCGGGATACTCTCCAGAAGCCGGGCCAGGGTGTCCATATGAGGAATACTATCTACTTCGGGAAAAACAGACCGGAGTGTGTCTGAAATACCGGGACAGCTGAGTTCACGGTTGGCCTCGCGCCGGGAATTATACTGAAAGATAAATAAAAGCAGACCATAAACCATGAGTACGGTAAGTTTGTGCCTGATGCTCCCGGGCCGTCGAGGGTCCTTCAAGCGGGCGAATTTTTCCAGCAGGCCGGGCAAGATCGCTCGCCAGGCATTGATCTGCGCCTCTGCGGCGGACTGCCGGGCCGCTTGTTCTTCCTCCGCCGTCTTCCAGGGGCTTTTGCGGTTGGGTAAGGTAGCCGAATTTATTGCCTCCGGGTTACGCATCGTCATCCCCCACCACCGGTGTCGGCGCGCAAAGCTCTTCCCGCCATTCCCGAACTAAGGGGTAAACGAACATCATCTTGATGACAGGATGTTTTTTTTGCTTCCGGGGTTCTCTCCCCAGGCCCGCTGTTTCGCCTATGTACTGCCAATTGGCCGCTCGATAGCAGGTCCCCCGATGCGGCGGGGTTACAAAGGTCTCTAAAAGCACCGGGGCGTACCCGTACCGTTTTTCCCAGTCCCCCCGCAGCCGCCGGGCAACCAACGCCAGGGCGTGGCTGGCCAGGTGCGGGATTTGCACTCCCGGCAGAATTAGAAAACGATTGTTGTTGATGATTCGGTAGCGAAACCGGTTACGTTCCAGCGCCGTCCACCCGACCCAGGCTTCCCGGACCGCTACTGTTCTGGCCGCCGCTGCAAATAACAGGGCGCCCAGGACCTCTCCCCTTCCTTCGGCCCGGCTATGAATCCAATAGCGCTGATGGGCGCCGAACGGCTTCTGGTAAGTTAGCGGATGGTATGCCGCCATCGTTGCATTCCAAAGAGGTTGTTCTTCCAGCGGTACCGGATCAACCGTCACCGGAAGATATTGTTTCAACGGTCCTTCTCGGGGGATGCATGGTAAAGGCGCTATCTCCTGGATTTTTCTTTTGGGCGGTTTCTTCTTGGGGGGCAGTTTTATTAAACCTGAGGTCTCCAGCTGTTCCATTAACAAACGGCATGCCTCCAATTTCAATTTGCCGTTCGGCGCTTTCCAGAGCAGGTTCTCGCATATCGTGGCGAACAATTCCCGGCGACTTAGCCGCTTGAACTGCTGGATTGTTTGTTTGATCAACACCAAATCCTCTGCTGTAAAATGATGATCACCAATCCAAAAGGGTGGGTTCCATAAACGCAAGGATATCGCCATCCTCTCATCATTCGTTCCCACCTTATTATCTCATAACGCCCTGTGCGCTGTCCACCCCTATTTGCAACAAAATTTTTCCCCCATCCCCCCAATCGTTGGATTGACGTGGTATCTTTTCTTTATGCGTCAGCTCTGTTCTTCCATATCATACAGTAGTTTCATTATCAGACAGTAGTTTCTTCACTAACATA
>JBFMEJ010000461.1:0-1542 GCA_040753275.1 Bacillota bacterium | reverse complement strand
GCAGGTGGGGCTGGGTGGCCAGGGCAATCACCGGGACGCCCGCCACGATCAGGGCCAGGGTGCCGTGTTTTAATTCGCCGGCGGCGTAGGCTTCGGCGTGGATATACGAGATTTCTTTGAGTTTCAGCGAGCCTTCCATGGCCACCGCGTAGTCCAGGCCGCGGCCGATGAAAAAGGCGTCCTTGCACCCGGCATGGGAAAGGGCAAATTCTTTGATTGGCCCGGAACGATCGAGAATCGCCTGGGCCCTGGCGCTCAAGGATTTTAATTCCTCGACGAGCGCCCGGCTGTCTTTGGCCGGAATGGTTCCCAACGCGTCGGCCAGGTGCAGGGCCAGCAGGTACAGGGCGATCAACTGGGCGGTGTAGGCCTTGGTGGAAGCGACGGCGATTTCCGGGCCCGCCCAGGTGTACAGGACGTGGTCGGCTTCGCGGGCAATGGAGCTGCCCACCACGTTGGTGATGGCGATTACCGGCGCCCCCAGCCTCTTCGCCTCGCGCAGGGCGGCCAGGGAATCCGCCGTTTCCCCGGACTGGCTGATGATCACGACCAGACTGCGCCGGTCGATGAGCGGCTGACGGTAGCGAAATTCCGAGGCAATGTCTGTTTCCACGGGAATGCGCACCAGTTTTTCCAGCACGTATTTCCCTACCAGGCCGGCGTGGTAGGCCGTCCCGCAGGCGGTAATAAAGATTTTATGAACGTTTTTCAGCTCATCTGCGCTTAAGGCGATTTCTTTCAGTTCCACGCGCCCGTCCTCCGCCAGCCGCCCCCGCAGGGTGTCTTTCAGCGCGCGGGGCTGCTCGTGGATTTCCTTGAGCATAAAGTGATCGTAGCCGCCTTTTTCGGCCTGAGCAGCCTCCCACTTAACGGCAAAAACAGGCCTGGAAACGCGCTTCCCGGCGTGGTCAAAGATGGCGGCGTTCTCCCGGGTGATGGCAGCAAGCTCCCCGTCGGCCAGGATGTGCGCCGAGCGGGTGTAGGGCAGGATGGCCGGAATGTCGGAAGCAAAGAAATTTTCCTCCCGCCCCAGGCCGACCACCAGGGGACTGTCCTGGCGGGCCGCCACCAGCCGCTCCGGCTCCAGCTTAGACAGCGCCACCAGGGCGTAGGAGCCTTTAATTTTCTCCATTACCCGGAGAATTGTAGAAACCAGGTCGCCGTCGTAAAAATGCTCCACCAGGTGGGGCAGAACTTCCGTATCGGTTTCCGAGCTGAAGACGTGCCCTTCGGCAAGGAGCCACTCCCTTAAGGAAAGATAATTTTCAATGATGCCGTTGTGCACCACCACAAAGCGGCCGCCGCAGTCACTGTGGGGGTGGGCGTTTACGTCGGTGGGCCGGCCGTGGGTAGCCCAGCGGGTGTGGCCAATCCCGGTGGTGCCGGCGCACTGCCGGCCGTTTAACCGTTCCACCAGGGCCGCAAGTTTTCCCGCCTGCTTGTAAATTTGAATCTGTCCGTTCTCCAGTAAAGCAACCCCCGCCGAATCGTAGCCCCTGTACTCCAGCCTGGCCAGCCCGTCCAGCAGCACCGGCAGGGCCG
>JBFMEJ010000460.1:0-1548 GCA_040753275.1 Bacillota bacterium | reverse complement strand
TTTCCCGGGAGACCCCTTTTGACCGGCTGGACCGCCTTTACCGCCGGGCGGTGGCGGGCCTCTTCCTGCCGGGCTACGCCCAGCCCGGGCTGACCCCGCTGCTGGAAGGCCTCCGGCCCGACAGCGCAGAGGCGGAGGAAATCCTGGGCTACGCCGGGCGCAACCTGCACCCCCGGCTGGAGGCTATCCTGAGAAATTACCTGGAGGGGGGCGACGCCTATAACCAGCACATCCTCCTCAGCGACCTGGCCGGCGATTTTGTGCCCAACGCGCAGTTGAAATCAATCCACCGGTTGAACTTTGGAAAGCCCCTGTTTTTGCCCCGTTTTACGGTAAAAGAGAATATCTTTGACTACTTCCGCTTGCTCGCTTATCTAATCCGGGCGCGCGGCTATGCAGGGTGGGTGATCCTGTTCGACGAGTTCGAGCAACTGATGTACCTGGGCGTCACCGCCCGCGCCAACGCCTATTTAAACGCGGCCCGCTTTATGTCGCCTTCCTACGGGTTGACGGCCGCCTACACCGTTTTTGCGGCTTCCGCCAACCTCTGGTCGGAGCTGATCTGGAAGCAGAAAAACAGCGACTACGACGTGGTGCCGCAGAAGCTGGCCGCCAAAGGAAGGGAGTACGAGATCCCCACGGTGCGGGAGGTCTTCGGCCACTTTTTGCGGGATAACCTCTTCCTGGATACTCTTTCTACCTTTGACACCCGGCGCCTGCTGCAGGCTGTCCGCGATTACCACGCGCGGGCCTACAGCTGGCCGGCGCCGGACGATCTCGACCAGATCAACGGGAACCTGACTGCAGACCGGCCGCTGCGCACGGTGATCCGGGCCGTCGTAGAGTATCTGGACCTTCAGTATCTTTACGGGGAAAGGCCGGAAATCACGGTGGCTATGCCGGAGGAGATCCTTCCGGAAGAGGCGGCGGCCGGCGCGGAAGATGCGGAAAATCAGGAAGGGAGCGGAGAGGAAAGCAACGGGAAGAAAAGCCTTGATCAAGATGTTTGATGCTGGTGTTTGCCGGTTATTGTTTCTTGATTTTTTAATGCATTGACTGTCCCGGGGAAGGCCGGGGCTTCTTTCTTTTCGTTCTCTAATTATATTTTCTTCATTTTCTGACGAGGTGGTTTTTGGCGGTGGAGATAAACGAATTGATCGCCGCCTTTCACGAGGCCCTGGCCGAAGAGATTGCGTTTCTGCGCCAGGAGGGGGGACGCCCCCTGGCAGCCGTCGACGGGGTGCTGATTCACCGCAGTGATGCCGGGTTTTTGTACGCTTTTGAGGTGGAAATCGAGGCGTTTTTGCTGGACGGCACGCCGGTGCGCGTACGCTGCGGCCGGCGCGAGTCCCGGGGCGAAGTGGTGGCCGTGCGGGGCACCGAGCTGACGCTGGCGCTTTTCGAAAACCTGGGCGACTACGTGGAGCGGGCCGAGATCTTCGCCGAGCCCTGGTTTCTGCTGGCCGCCCTGCAGGAGCGCCTGGACGAAACGCCGGCGAGGAACTCCCGCCTGGCCCTGGCGGCGCTGGCGGAGGTGCCGGCCTGGGA
>JBFMEJ010000459.1:0-1552 GCA_040753275.1 Bacillota bacterium | reverse complement strand
GTCGGCCAGCTTCTCGTCCAGGAAAGCCCAAAGGTCCTGCACGTAGGGGTTATCTGCAACGTCCAGCTCTCTTTCGGCGCTTTTCTTGATAATTTTTAAGCCAAAGCCGAAGTTTTGGGCGGCGCTGATATTCTGGTTTGGTTTCGCCCCTTTGGGAATGTGGCCGGTTTTCACAATTCCGTTGATCACTTTGACGCCTTCCTCTTTGCGAAAAACAAAAGGGGGTTCAAATTTGATATCCCGCGATTCGTAGGTGGCGGTTAAAATCCGGTCGACGAGCGGCGCCAGAATATTTTCCAGTTCGCCGGCCACGTGAAATTCCAGTCGGGAGTTGTTCAGGGCATCGATTCTTCCCCGGGCGTAGCTGGTGTCCACAATCCTGGCAATTTTTCCAAGTTCGGCCTCCAGGGCGCCGGCGACCCAGTTCATCACCGCCACCGCATCTTCCGTTTCCTTGCCCTGCCAGTCCCTGACCAGCTTGCGGTAGGCGGCGAAATCGAGCAAACGTTCGTGTTCTTCGTGATTTAGTTCGTCCGGGGTCCAGAGCAGAACCCGGGGATCTTTGCGCTGGGCGAGCAGTTTGGTTACGGCTTGCGCCGGCGCCGGCCTTGTGCTGATCAAAACCGCAAAATCCAGGTCGGTCTGGGCGCTGTCCAGCGGGGGAAGCGGCACATTCTCTGCCGCCATTCGACCCAGGTCGCACATTTCCACCCGCCCCGCCACCTGGCGGCCCTGCCAGATGATTTCCATCGTCTTTTCCCTGGCGGGCGCAAGCGACGGGTCTTCCGGACCGAACCCGGGAGGGGCGATTTTATGGAAGATCGACCGCACCTGGGAAGACAGATCAATGGTCATCTGCCGGTTGCGGACGGGCCATTCACCCAAAGCCAGCAGGTGTTCCCAAGCTTCCCGGACCATGACCTCATTCGCCTCCGCCTCGTCCCTGGCTTTCCGGAACTCTTCCCGCGGGTCAACGCCTGTAAAAACGGGATCAAACCGGTAACGCGGACGGCCGTCGTCATCGAAACTCCGGGCAATCTGGCGCAATTCCTTTTTCAAGTTTTCGGCAATGGTTTCGTAATGCTGGATATTTTCCTCGGGCGTTGCCTCCGGATCACGCTCAATTAAAACGGAATTGGCGATTTCTTCGGGGGTAATCCCCTGCTGCCGCGTCCTGGCCAGGTGATAGAGAAAGAGGGTTTGGATTACCTTGATGGCCTTGTCGCGATGGACCTTTAAATAACCTTTGGTCAGGGCGTCGATCTGGCGCCGGCAGGCCTCGTAGGCCCGGTATTCAGCCTCCCGTTTTGTTTTGATGGCCACCAGCCCCGCGTGAACTCCGCTGGGGTCTTCCTCGTACCGCACCGCTTCGTCGAAAAGTTCCCACAACCGGACGAGCTCGCGCCCCCTGCTTTTGAGCAGGTGCTTTAAAGTCTGGTGCATAAAGTGGATTGCGGATCGGGTGGTGGTTAATTCATAGGTAATTGCCCGCAGAACTTCTAAAGCGGGTTTATGAAAAGGAAAGAAATTCCTGAATTCTTGCTCTCCGATG
>JBFMEJ010000458.1:0-1552 GCA_040753275.1 Bacillota bacterium | reverse complement strand
CAGGCACAAAGGCACAAAATAATCTTTCCGGTACATTCTCTTTGTGCCTTATTGCCTTTGTGCCTTATTGCCTTTATTATACTGCCTTGTGGAGAGTAACTCCTTTTTATTACATATCTGAAGGCAGGAAAAAGAAAATTCCTGTGAAGTTCAGTTAATCCAACGGGGTTGCCGGAGCGAAATTGAAGATCATTGTCTTGCGTCCCCGGGATTCCTGGGTTATCCGGGCAGGTAACCTGTTTACCGGGAAGGAAAAGAGTTTAAAACAAAACGTACTTTTGCGTTTGCAGGGGGGAGCGATTGAGAAAATTCTGCCCGCTCCCGCCGGGGAGGAGCCGGAGCAAATTTTAGTCGGCGCGGGCGTGCGGCGCGGGTGGAAATTTCTCGATTGCTCTAAACTGACCGTGCTTCCCGGCCTGGTTGACTGCCACGTGCACCTGGCTCTGGACGGGGTGGATTTTCAAGGAGCCAGGCAACAATGGGATGAGCCGGCCAAGACAAGGGAGCAGGTTGCGCGGCGCCTGGCGCAGACCCTGGCCGCCGGTGTGCTGTCCGTACGCGACGGCGGGGACCGGGCCGGGGTTGGCTTGCTGGCCAGGGAAATGGTGAAAAACGGCGCTCTTCCGGGACCGGTTGTGGCGGCCAGCGGATGCGCCTTGCGCAAGTCCGGGATGTACGGCAGTTTTTTAGGCCCGGGGGTCAACGGCGACCTGGCCGGCGCCTTCCGCCGCCTGGCGGCCGCCGGGGTGGACCAGCTGAAGGTGCTGGTTTCGGGAATCGTCAGTTTCCGGGAGTACGGCCGGGTCGGCCCCCTCCAGTTCAGTCCGGATGAGTTAAATTTTGTGGTTGTCCAGGCTCACCAGGCAGGCTTGAAAGTGATGGCCCACGCGAATTCCGACGCCGCTGTGACCATTGCCGTCCGGGCGGGGGTGGATTCCATCGAGCACGGCTATTTAATGAGCCGCACCACCCTGAAGATGCTGGCCCAGCAGGGGGTTGCCTGGGTGCCGACGATAGTTCCGGTGGCCGTTCAGGCGACCCGGAGCGATCTTTTCAGCCGGGAGCAGCTGACCGTCATTGAAAAGACGTACCGCCAACAGCTGGAGGCAATTGCGGAAGCGGCGGAACTGGGGGTCACGCTGGGAGTTGGCACCGACGCCGGTTCCCCGGGGGTTCCCCACGGTGCCGGCTACCTGCAGGAGCTGCGCCTGTACCGCCGGGCCGGTCTGGAGCCGGCGGCCATCCTGGCGGCGGCCACCGTAGCGGGCGCCCAAATTGCGGGAGCCGGGCAATGGGCAGGCCCGGTGGAGGAAGGCCGGCCGGCCGGCCTGATTGCCGTGAAGAGAAATCCCCTGGAGGATCTGGACGTTTTGGGGGAAATTGAGTACGTAATCCTGCCGGGGCCCGAGTGAACGGGAACTAAAAACCGCAGTCATTTAAGAAGGACGGCTTTAACTGGCTGGCGTGGACCCCGTACTCGCTAAACGGTTGGGCGAGGGTTTTTTCTTCGCGGAGAATTTCCAGGCCAATTTTGGTTTCGAAGTCCGGTGAA
>JBFMEJ010000457.1:0-1564 GCA_040753275.1 Bacillota bacterium | reverse complement strand
TTCCGAAGCCAGGCGGATAGGGATGGAGGATCGGGAGATTCGCGGGCTGCTGGAGGAGCTTTTAAAAAAGTAAGTTCACCTGCGCATGAAAATATTGCCAGCTTATGGCGATGTTATCCTCTTTTTTGCCCAATCCTTGCGATGGAAGGTGATTTTCTTTGGTTGATTCAACGACCGCCCTCCGCTTAACCGGCGTGGGCAAAAGCTACCCCGGCTTTCAGCTGCAAGACATCCACCTGGAACTTCCGGCCGGTTCGATTATGGGGTTTGTCGGCCCCAACGGGGCGGGGAAAACGACGACGATCCGGATCATCACCAATCTGGCCAGCCCGGACACGGGCACGGTGGAAGTGCTGGGCCGATGCTGGGACGCTGCCGAGGTATGGATTAAGAACCGGCTCGGTTACGTCCCGGAAAGCAACCATTTGTATGAGTCGGTTACGGGAAACTGGCTGGGGAACTTCTTGCGAAGATATTACCCGACCTGGGATGACGCTTATTTCCGGGCTCTGCTGGAGAAATTCCGGGTTCCCGGCGCCACAATGGTGAAGAACCTTTCCAAAGGCGACCGGGCGAAGCTGGCGGTGGCCCTGGCCCTGGCCCACCGGCCTCGTCTATTGATCCTGGATGAACCCACTGCTGGCGTCGATCCGGTTGTGCGCTACACCTTATTGCAGGAGCTTTTAGAAGTCATCCAGGAAGAAACCCGGGCCGTGCTTTTCTCCACCCATATTGTCAGCGATCTCGAGAGGATCGCCGACCTGGTCAGTTACATCGTTGGCGGGCGGATTGTTTTAAGCGGCGAGAAGGATGTCATCCTGGAAAAGTGGCACCTGGTTTCTTTCTCCCTGCAGAATCCGGCCGCGCTGGAGCAGGTGCGCCGGCTGCTGCCTTACGTGAAAACCCGGGGCCGGGAAGGCCGGAAGGTTGAGGGGGTCACCGGCGATTTCAGCCCCCGGCTGCTCCAGGAGCTTGTGCAAGCAGCGGACGGGGAAGTCAACCACCGGCCCTTAAATTTAGAAGAGATTATGGTCGTCTTGACTAACGGCAACTGGTAAAAAATTTGGGGAGGTTATTGGTTGATGCGGGGCTTAATTTATAAGGACTTTTACCTGTTGCGCGGAACGATTCTGGTGTCTATAGTTTTTACCTCACTTGTTTCCCTGCCTTCCATCCGGGCCGGGGCGGCGGGCGTGATCGCCGCCGGCAGTTTTATTTTTGCTTCCTTGCTGATAATTGGGCTGGTTTCCAATGAACAAGGCAACCATACCCTGAGCTTTCAGCGCCTTCTGCCCATCCGTTCCGAAACGGTGGTGGACGCCAAGTTTTGCGGGCTCATCGTGATCGTTGTCTTTTCCTTAGGTTATGGGCTGGCGCTGGCAGGCGCGCTGGATCTTGCCGGTCTGGTGAAGGTAACGCCCCGGCAGGCGGCCGCTGGTTTGCTGCTGGGTGCGGCCATCACAAGCAGCGTGCTCAGTATCTATACCTGGCTTTTCTTCCGCCTGGGCAAGCAGTATTCTATCCTCAACGCCATCGTGATTATAGTGGTTTACATTATCTTGTT
>JBFMEJ010000456.1:0-1564 GCA_040753275.1 Bacillota bacterium | reverse complement strand
ACCAAGGTAACAGGCACAAAGGCACAAAGTTCATTTTCCCGTACATTTCTCTTTGCACCTCTGCCCTTTTCCCTCTGTGCCTTTGTGCCTTTGTGCCTTTTGTCCTTTCTTACAGCTTCCGGCAGTAATCCTTCACCATCATTAAGGCGGCGTTTGACGCCCCCCAGCGCACCCCGGGACGCTCCCCGGGGAAAAGGAACCGCCGGCAGTCCACGCCGCCGGGGGCGGCCAGGGCAATATAAACCAGGCCCACCGGCTTTTCTGCGGTTCCTCCGGCCGGCCCGGCGATGCCGGTAACGCCCAGCCCGAGGTCCGCCTGCAGCACGCCCCGGGCTCCTTTCGCCATGACTACGGCTGTTTCTGCACTGACGGCGCCGTAAGTTTCGAGGAGACCCTTCGGGACGCCTAAAACACTTTCTTTAACCCGGTTGTCGTAGGCCACCACGCCGCCTAAAAAATATGCCGAACTGCCCGGGACATTGGTCAGCCGGGAGCCGATCAAACCCCCGGTGCACGATTCGGCCAGCGCGATGGTTAAACGGTTTTGCAAAAGCAGCTGCCCGACTACTTCTTCCAGTTCCTCTTCGCCGGTGCCAAAAAGATAACCGGCCACCCTTTCCTGTACTTTCGCGGCCAGCTCCGCCACCTTTTCCTCGGCTGCCGCCCACCCGGGGGCTCTGGCCGTGATCCGGATGTGAACCTCGCCGGGCTTGGCCAGATAAGCAATGCCGGGGTTTCCCCGGCCGCCTAAATCCTTGAGCAGGCTCTGCACCATGGCTTCGGAGATGCCGCACACCTTGAGAATTTTGCTCCGGCTCACCATCCCGCTTACGCCCAGCTGCAGCAAAAACGGTTCTACCGAACCCTCAAAAATGGCCCGCACCTCTCCTGGCGGACCGGGCAAAAGCACCAGAAACCGCCCATCTTTTTCCAGGAGAGCGCCCGGGGCAGTACCCCGGGGATTGGGCAAAACCCGGGAGCCGGCCGGAAAATAGGCCTGCCTGACCATGATCTCGGGCATCTCCGTTCCCCGCCGGCGGAAAAATTCCCTGATCCTGTCCAGCGACGGTTCGTCCAAAACCATCGGCAACCCTAAAACCTCCGCGACGGTGTCTTTGGTCAGATCATCGGTGGTCGGACCCAGCCCGCCGGTGATGATAATGAGATCGGAACGGTTTAACGCCTGGGTGATTACGCCGGCCAGCCGGTCCCCCTGATCCCCCACGGTGGTGTGCAAAACCGGCTCAATCCCCAGCGCCGTCAACCGCTGACCTAGATATTGGGCGTGCGTATTTAAAATCTCTCCGAAAAGGAGCTCCGTTCCTGTAAAGATTAATTCAGCCTGCATTGGCGCTCACCTGTACTGACGCGGTTTAGTAAAGCTGGGGTTATTTTACCGGAAACAGGAGAGGATGTCAATTCAGGCGGTACGGCTCAACTGGCAATCTTTCCCCTTTTTAAAACCGCCTGCAAAATTTCCCGCAGCTTTTCGCCGGTAATCTTTTCCTGCTCTAAAAGAAACTCGGCGATTTGGTGCAGGGCCGCTTCTACTTTGAGCAGGCTC
>JBFMEJ010000455.1:0-1569 GCA_040753275.1 Bacillota bacterium | reverse complement strand
ATAGCAATTTTAAATGTCTTGCTTACAAATTACCTCACTTACAAGCGCTTTATCGGAAACTTTTTCGTCAGGGCCGTCAAAGGTTGCGTCATGTCTTCGCTTGCAACCGTGTTTTTCGTATTTGTCTACTCGGCGGTACGTACCTGGCCGAAACCACTTTTCCTGCCTTTGTCTGCCGCAAAAATTTTGGTTGTCGTTTTATCTACTGCGATAGTAATGCAGTTTCTGATAAGTCTGTTCTTTATTTGCTTGTTAGAAGGAACGAAAAAGGTAGAGATGCTGTTACAAAACTCCGGCCGGTTCCGGCTTAAATGAAAGCCGGACTTTTTTTGGAGGTGTTTTCTGTTGCTTCTCCGCAACCTGGGTTCCGTGCTGGCCGTACACACCATTTTCCAGGGTGCCGCCTTTTGGTTGCTGCCGTGGACAAAGCTACCCTCCTACGCATTGCTGTCCTTACTGGGCGTAATGTGGGCGGTTTGCGATGCCGTTGACCTGGCCGGAGCAAAACCGGGCAGGAAGCGGGCGATAGCTATCTGGGGCAGTTTTGCGGCGGCGGTGATTGTTTCAGTGTGGTTCATCTCGTTTCCAATTTTGTTTGGGAAGAATTAAAACAAAGGAGGCTTTTCACCAAAATGAGGGCATGGTTATTGATGGGTCTGCTGACCGTCTTTCTGGTGCTGATCGGCCACCTGATCGGCGGGCAATCGATGGCCCTGTTATTCTTCCTCATCGCGCTGGTCATGAACTTTTTTGGCTACTATTTCAGCGATAAGATTGCCATCGCCATGACCGGCTCGCAGCCCCTGGCGGAGCACGAAGCACCCGAGCTGTACGAGATCATCCGAAATTTAACGATCCGCGCCGGTTTGCCCATGCCGCGGGTCTACCGGACCCCTTCCCCCCAGCCCAATGCCTTTGCCACCGGCCGCAATCCGGCCAACTCTGCCGTGGCGGTTACCGACGGCCTGCTGCAAATGCTCAGCCGGACGGAAATCGAGGGCGTGCTGGCCCACGAACTGGCCCACATTAAGAACCGGGACGTGCTGGTGGGCACCATTGCCGCGGCCCTGGCCGGCGCCATCACCATGATCGCCAATACGCTCCAGTGGGGCCTGATCTTCGGCATAGGCAGAGACGACGAAGAGGGCGGCGGCCTTTTGGGCCTGGCCGGGACCTTACTGATGATTATCCTGGCTCCGATCGCCGCCACCCTGGTCCAGCTGGCCATTTCCCGCACCCGCGAGTTCCAGGCGGACGCCACCGGTGCCCGCATCGCCGGGCGCGCCGACGGCCTGGCCAGCGCCCTGCTGAAGCTGGAAAGGGCAGCCGGCCGCATTCCCATGCAGGTTAACCCGGCCACCTCGCACCTGTTTATCGTCAACCCCCTGTCCGGGGAAACCTTCGCCCACCTCTTCAGCACCCACCCGCCGATCGCCGAGCGGGTGAGAAGGCTCGAGAGGCTCAGAATTTAAGAGATGATTCTTGGTTTTTCAGCCTGCAAATATGCAGGCTTTTCTTTTTAAGGGGGCACACTGTATGAAAATCGGATTATTCGATTTAGGCAAACTA
>JBFMEJ010000454.1:0-1580 GCA_040753275.1 Bacillota bacterium | reverse complement strand
CCCGCCGTCCGGCAGTGGCATTACCGCAACCGCGGTGATTTTTCGGTGAACAAGGAAGGATACTTGGGCTTCCGGATGCGGGGGACGCATAAATTCGTTCCCGTACAGAACTGCCGCCTGATGCACCCGCAGATCAACGAACTGCTTTCCCGGCTCCAGGGAAAATGCGCCCGGAGCGCCGTCCGGAAGACGCACAACGTTTGCATCCGGTACGGCGTGCAAACCGGGGAATGGTTAATCCAGCCCTTTCTGGATTTGCCGGACGTCCCGACCGGCCAGCCCTTTTACCGGGAAAAGCTGCTCGATCACCTCTTTGTTATTTCCGCGGCTTCCTTCTTTCAGGTAAATACCCTGCAGGCCGAGAAATTAATTACTGTCGTAGAAGACTGCATCCGGCCCACCGGAGAGGAAGTGCTGGTGGATGCCTACGCCGGGGTGGGGACGTTTGCCAAAGCCCTGGCAGGAAAAGTCCGCCGGGTAATCGCGGTGGAGGAGGCGAAGTCAGCGGTAAAAGACGCCGCGAAAAACCTGGAGGGGTTTGCCAATGTCCGGTATTACAAGGGGAAAACGGAGGATTTCCTGGGGCAAATTACTGAAAGGGTAGACGTGGTAATCCTGGACCCGCCCCGGGCGGGGTGTTTCCGTCCGGCGCTGGAAGCCCTGGTACGGCTCGCCCCGGCGAAGGTGGTTTACGTCTCCTGCGATCCCGCCACCCTGGCCCGGGATCTGGGCTTCCTGGTCGAAAACGGCTTTACCCTCGGCGAAGTCCAGCCCGTGGATATGTTTCCCCAGACCTACCACATCGAGTGTGTAGCTTTGCTCACAGGATCTGCAAAAGAAAGGAGAAGCAACTTTGTATTGGGACCGTGAGAATGAAACCATGCCCCGGGAACAGCTGGAGGCGCTCCAGCTGGAACGGCTCCGGCTGACCATCGAGCGGGTTTACCGGAACGTCCCTTTTTATCGCGAAAGATTTACCAAAGCTGGCGTTAAGCCTTCTTCCGTCCGTTCCTTAGAGGACTTGCGCCGTTTGCCGTTTACCACCAAGCAGGACCTGCGGGACAACTATCCTTTCGGCTTGTTCGCTGTCTCCATGAGCGACGTGGTGCGCGTCCACGCTTCCTCGGGCACCACGGGCAAACCCACCGTGGTGGGCTACACAAAAAACGATATCAACACGTGGGCGGAGCTTGCCGCCCGGTCGCTGGCCTGCGCCGGAGGCACTAAATTCGACGTGGTGCAAAATGCCTACGGGTACGGTTTGTTTACCGGCGGGCTGGGCCTGCATTACGGCGCCGAAAGGCTGGGTGCGGCGGTGGTGCCGGTTTCCGGGGGAAACACCCGGCGCCAGCTGATGCTTTTGCAGGACTTCGGCACCACCATTCTCACCTGCACACCTTCCTACGCCCTCTATCTGGCGGAGGAAGGGCAAAAAATGGGCCTGGATTTTAAAAAAATACCTTTAAAGGCCGGGATTTTCGGTGCCGAGCCCTGGTCGGAGCGGATGCGCCGGCAGCTGGAAGAAAAACTGGACCTGGTGGCGCTGGATATTTACGGGTTGTCCGAAATTATGGGTCCGG
>JBFMEJ010000453.1:0-1580 GCA_040753275.1 Bacillota bacterium | reverse complement strand
CGGACGTGGCCATGTGGGTCACCACGGAGGCGGTGCAGGTGCTGGGCGGCTACGGCTACACCAGGGAATTTCCCGTGGAGCGCATGATGCGCGACGCCAAGATCACGCAGATTTACGAAGGAACCAACGAAATCCAGCGGGTAGTGATCGCCAATACGTTGAAATAGGGCCTGCCTGATGGCGTTTTCTGCCCCAAAAATGTTTCCGTGACCAGTTTGTTCATTTGTCGGGAGCCGGTTTAATCCAGCAGAGCTTCGGTGGGTGACCGGCTTTCCCGTTCCCATTGCCCGGTTGAGCAGCCTGAGGGGGTAATGACAAAATGTTGGTGCAGGATATTATGGACATCTCTTCTGCTTCGCTGCCCATTTAAAAATAGCCGGCGGTGAATATCACCTGAACGAAGCGGCCGGGATTGTTCCGGAAGTTTGCTGTAATTAATCGAATACATCTTTTAAGGGGGCGCGCGCAAATGGCCTTAAAAACCAGGCAGGACTATCTGGCCTCTTTAAAAAAGCTGAAGCCTAATATATATAAGTTTGGGGAATTGATTAGCGATGTAACCGTTCATCCCGCCACAAGGCGGGTGGTGGAGAGCCACGCGCGGGCTTTCGACGCCGCCCATGATCCGGAATATGCGGATCTTTTTACTGCCGCCTCGCCTTTTACCGGCGAACCAATCCACCGGTTTAACTCCCTGATGACGACCATGGAAGACGTCGTGGCCAATTCGAAATTCAAACGGGCCTGCTACAATCTCACCGGGACCTGCACGGGAGGGATCTGCGTGGGGTGGAACGCCCAGAACGTGATGTGGGCGGTTACCTCCGAGGTGGACAGGGATCTGGAGACCGATTACCACGGGCGGCTGCAGAAATGGGTTCAGTACGCCCAACAGGAGGGGCTGGTCGTCGCCGGGGCTCTGACCGACGCCAAGGGCAACCGGAGCTTAAAACCCTCGCAGCAGCCCGACCCGGATACGAACCTGCGCGTAGTGGAGAAGCGGGCGGACGGCATCGTTATCCGGGGGGCCAAGGTGATGATTGCCGGCGTTGCAGCATCCCACGAAATCTTTCTTCTCCCGGGCAGCGCCTATGGGGAAAGCGACGCTTCCTTTGCGGTGGCCTGCGTTGTTCCCCGGGACAGCGCAGGACTGACGATTGTGGAGGCGACCAGGCCCAGCGACCGGCGGGAGCTGGAAGAGGGGTTCGACATTCCCCTGGCAACGGGGATTACCCAGGCCTACCTCTACTTCGAAGATGTATTTGTTCCCAACGAGCGCGTTTTTTTGTGCGGGGAGTATAAGTACACGGGGAAGATCATCCAGTTCTTTACGGCCAATTACCGGGCCTGCATCGGCGCCTGCGTAGCCGGACAGGGGGACGTGATGATCGGCGCCGCAGCCGCCCTGGCCAGGGCCAACGGCCTGCCGGCGAAAACCTTTCTGAACAAGCTTATCGAGATGGCGATCAACAACCAGGTGACCTACGGCCTGGGGATCGGCGCCATCGCCCTGGGCAGCCGGCATCCGTCCGGCGTCTGGTTTGCCGATCCGCTGACGGCACACACCAACAAGGTGATGG
>JBFMEJ010000452.1:0-1590 GCA_040753275.1 Bacillota bacterium | reverse complement strand
AATTCCCCTACATCCGTCACCGGCGCCCGGCAGGCGTAGTCCTGGCAGACGTAGGCAGTGGCCAAGCCGCCGATGGCCCGGTTTTCTTTTGTAAAAGGCGCCAGTTTACCGATTTTTGTCCCCGCCTCCCCTTCCGGCTTAAAAATGACCACGCTTTCCGGCAGAAACATCTGCTGCACCGCGCTAATCATATCCCGGGTAGCGCCGTCTCCCTCCCGGCCGGCAATGACGATTTCCCGGGCCGGGCCCAGGGCAAACTGCACGCCCGTCAGGAAATGGGTAAAGTCCCGCGGATGCCGCCTTACTTCTCCGGCGAAGGCTTCCACCTGCCGGGCGGCCAGGTCCTCCAGCGCGCTGTCCCCGGTCAGGCGGGCCAGGCGCAGGAGATTCAGCAGCATGACCGAGTTGCCCGAGGGCATGGCCCCGTCATAGACCTCCTTCGGCCTTGCCAAAAGCTCCTCGCCGTCAGCGCCGATGAAATAGAAACCGCCGTTTTCTTCGTCCCAGAACAAGTTTTTCGCCTGTTCTGTCAGGGCCAGGGCTTCGTACAGGTAGCGCGGCTCAAAACTAGCCCCGTAAAGTTCCAGCAGTCCCCAGGTGAGAAAGGCGTAATCGTCCAGATAGCCTAGGTAGGCAGCTTCACCCTCGCGGTAGCGGGCCAGGAGCCTCCCGTCCTCCCGGCGCAAGTGGCTCAGTATGAAGTCCGCCGCTCGGACTGCCGCACGGACGTAAGCCTCTTCGCCCAGGACCGCCGCCCCTTTAGCCAGGGCAGCGATCATCAGGCCGTTCCAGGCGGTGAGGATCTTGTCGTCCTTGTGCGGGTGCACCCTCCTTTCCCGCGCCGCGAAAAGTTTATGGCGCCAGAGCTTGACCTTCCGGAGCAGTTCCCCCTTCTCTCCTTCCGCCGCCTCCCGGCCGGCAATCTCCGCCCCGCCCGGCCCCCACGCCGGATCGCTTTTAATCAAGTTGGGGATGCTTTTGCCCTCGAAGTTACCCTTTTCCGTTATATCGTACAGGCGGCAAAAGAACTCACCGTCCTCCCCGCCCAGCACCTCCTTCACCTCC
The DNA here is from genome assembly GCA_040753275.1 of Bacillota bacterium. GTDB lineage: Bacteria > Bacillota > Desulfotomaculia > Desulfotomaculales > Nap2-2B > JAIMBK01. Next base: position 525 of record JBFMEJ010000452.1, on the reverse strand, counting down.
TCCGGCGTCCAGACATAGAATTTTCCCTCCACCCCTTCCGAGTCGGCGTCCTCGGCGCTGTAAAAAGCCCCTTTCGGGGAGGTCATATCCCGCAGCACGTAAGTGAATATCTCCCGCGCCACCCGGGCGTAACTTTCCCTGCCGGTCGCCTGGGCCGCCTCCAGGTAAACGTATGCCAGGAGGGCGTTGTCGTAAAGCATTTTTTCGAAGTGCGGCACCAGCCACTTCCGGTCTGTTGAGTACCGGGAGAAGCCGAAGCCGACGTGGTCGTAAATACCACCCCGGTACATGGCGTCGAGCGTCTTCTCCACCATCCGGAGCGCCTTTTCCGCCCGCTCCCCCTTCCAGTGGCGCAGGAGGAAGGAAAGGTTGTGCGGGGTGGGAAACTTGGGCGCCCCGCCGAAGCCGCCGTACTGCGGGTCGAAGTCCCCGGCAAGCTGGTCGTAGGCCTTTTTTATAGTTTCCTCCCCCAGCCTGCCGCCCGGCATTGCCGCAAGTTGCGGCTGTATCGCGCTGACCACCCTG
>JBFMEJ010000451.1:0-1591 GCA_040753275.1 Bacillota bacterium | reverse complement strand
AAAGCATCAAGTTTAAGCAGGTTACAAAGGCGATTCCCCAAAAGAGGCCGCTCAAAGAGAGGGGCCGGTACTGCCGGAGGGATTCCGGGAGCAGCTTCAAAAAAACGATGTAGCTCATCGCTCCTCCGGCAAAAGCCAGCAGAAAAGAGATGAACGCCGGGGATAGTTCAATTAAGACGATCCCCAGGGCGCTTCCCAAAGGAGTAACCAGGCTGACCAGCAAATTCAAGGCCAGGACGCGTCCGGCGCTCATCCCGCCGGCCCGCAGCGGGGCCGCGGTGGCCATTCCCTCCGGGATGTTGTGCAGTCCGATGGCCAGGGTAAGCAGGGGGCCCAGGGTGAGCGGCTCCGCGTAGCCGGCGGCGATGGCCAATCCTTCCGGGAGGTCGTGGATGGCGATTCCCGAGGCGATCAGGTAGCCCAGGGCCAGGTAGCGGCGGCCGGCGCCGTTCGGGCAGTAATCCGGGCTGAAAAAAAGATCCATGACCGCGATAAAAAATAAACCGGCCAGGACCCCTTCCAGGCACTGAACCAGCCGGCCCCGGGAGAGCGCCGCCGGCAAAAGATCAAAAAAAATGACCGCCAGCATAACGCCTGCCGCCAACCCTAGCAAGAGGGAAAAGGTCCGGTAACGCAAGCGCCCGCAGAGCAGCACCAGGACCGCCCCCAGAGTGGTGCCCAGGCCGGCGGCCAGACCCATCAAGATTATGTTGCCCACCCGCTTCACCTTCCTCACAGATTTATATATTAAAGGCGGCGGGTGGATAGCACTGTTATTTTTAGATCGGAATGGTAATAATCTGTCCGGGGAAAATTTCATCCGGATTGATCCCGGGGTTGGCCTGGATCAGGGCATCTAAAGGGATGTTGTAGCGCCGGGCGATTTCCCAGAGAGTGTCTCCGGGCTGGACGATATAGGTGCCGGCGGAGTTGGGTCCGTTTTGGGGCGGGTTCTTGCCGCCTGCCTCCCGTCCGGTCACAATCACCACCGGTGTACCGAGGTTGATGTGCGGGAAAAGGGTTTCGATGTGGTGGTTGTACATTCTAATGCAGCCGTTGGAGACGGCTTTGCCGATGGAGTCCGGATTGTTTGTGCCGTGGATGCCGTAGTTACCGCCGGGAATGTTTAAACCCAGCCAGCGCGTTCCCAAAACGCCGCCGGGATTGACTAATTTGTTGATTACCTGGTACCGGCCGGCCGGGGTGGGGGTGGAAGGCTTTCCCACCGCCACCGGGTAAACCTGGACGACCTTATCCCCCTGCAGGTGATGCAGTTGCCGGTAGGTAGTGTTCACCAGCAGGTGGGTGCCTGCTTCCAAAGAAAAGGGGCGTGCACGCACGTTCGAAGATCACTCCCTTCATCATAATATATATGTAATGCGGGGGGCGGGTGCGCCTGGCAGGAAAATCCGGGAGGTTCGTTGTATTTATAAAACACTTAGCAAATTACCGGCAGGCAACAGCGCTTTTTCCCGGAAAAAGGCGGGAAGGGAAGGGAAGGGACTGGATTGCTGGAAGAACAAGCCTGCGCAAAAATCAACCTGACCCTGGATATCCTCGGCCGGCGCCCGGACGGATACCACGAGATCGA
>JBFMEJ010000450.1:0-1627 GCA_040753275.1 Bacillota bacterium | reverse complement strand
GCCGGAGGTCCGGGTAGAACAGTTTCCCGCCTGGCAGTTGCTGCCGGGGCACGTGCTGGTTCGCGATCAGGAGGTGCCTGCCCGGCGCCTGAAAGTTTTAGAGGCTCTGGGACGGTTCGGGGAGAACCTGGTGGTGACCGCTCCGGTGGAAGCTTTGCTGCGCCGGCTGCCGCCCCCCCGGATGTTTTTCCAGGCCAGAATATCTTTGCATTTGGGAGAAAAAGCCGATCTCGAGGAATTAAAGCGCCGGCTGCTGGAATATGGTTATGAGCGTGCCGAACTGGTGGAATTAAGGGGTCAGTTCAGCAGCCGCGGCGGAATTCTGGATGTTTTTCCGGTAACCTTTGAGCGCCCGGTTCGGATTGAATTTTTTGACGATGAGGTAGACTCCATTCGTTTTTTTGATCCCGAATCCCAACGTTCGGAGCAGAACGTCAATTCCGTTTCTTTTGGCCCGGCTACCGAGTTGATTGTCAACGACGAAGTCCGGATGCGGGCCCTGGAAATGCTGGAAACGGAATATAGAAGCCAGCTGAAAAAAATTACCCGGGCTGCCCCGGCCGAGGTAAAAGCGCGGCAGGCGGAGCTTGCCCAAAACATCATCAGCCAGCTTGCCGCGGGCGGGTTTTCGGTAGAATGGGAGCAGTTTTTGCCCTATTTTTATTCCAGGTCGTACACTTTGCTCGATTACCTGCCCCCGCAAAGCATCGTTGCGGTCAATGATCCAATCCGGGTCAAAGAAATCGTGGAAAGCATCCAGAAAGAGCGCGAACAGACCTGGACCGACCTTTTGGCGACAGGGAAAATTCTGCCCGGGCAGTTTAATAATTACGTGGACTGGTCCCGTTTAAGCGCCGGACTGGCTCACCAGAGGGTTATTTACGTTTCCCTTTTGCCCAGGCAGCCGAAGAACGTTTATCCGGAGAACGTGGTTAATTTTGCCACCCGGGGGATGCAGACCTTCCTGGGCCGCCTGGATATGCTGGCCGGGGCAGTCCGGCATTATAAAAAAATGGGCTACGCGGTTGTTTTGCTGGTCAATACCGCGGAGCGCGCCCGCCAGCTTCAGGAATACCTGCGCGACGCGCAAATTGACGCGTTTTACGTGCACCCCCTGGTCCGGGAAGTGCGCCCGGGGAATGTGGTTGTTTCCCTGGGCTGGCTGGCCAATGGTTTTGAGCTGATTTCCGGCAAGCTGGCGATTATTACGGAGAACGAAATTTACGGCGAATTGCGCAGCCCCCGGCGCGAACGCTACCGGAAGGCGAAGCAAACCGTTCCCTTTGCGGATTTAAAGGCCGGGGATTACGTTGTCCACGTTAATCACGGCATCGGCCGCTATCAGGGGGTAGTTTCCCTCTCCATTGGGGGTGTCCAGAAGGACTACCTGTTGATCCAGTATGCGGGTGAAGATAAGCTGTACGTTCCCACCGACCAGATCGGTCTGATCCAAAAATATCTGGGGGCCGAAGGAGCGGCGCCCAAATTATCGCGCCTTGGAGGGAATGAATGGTCCCGCGTCAAGGGCCGGGTAAAAGAAGCGGTGCGGGAAATGGCCGACGAATTGCTGGCGTTGTACGCGGCCAGGCAGAAGCTGCCCGGCCATGCCTTTGCGCCGGATACCGTC
>JBFMEJ010000449.1:0-1628 GCA_040753275.1 Bacillota bacterium | reverse complement strand
AAGATATATATTATCAAAGGAAACAGGGGAGGTCTTCACCAGTGTCGCTCATTATCGAGGCAAGCGTTCAGGCGCGGAAGATTATTGAACAACTGCTGGCGGTCAAAGCGGGCGAAGAAGTAATCATCGTCTGTGATACGGCTACGGACATGCGCATGGCTTACGCCCTGGCCGCCGCCGTCCAGGCGGTGGGCGCCGAGTACACCATCTGCATGATTCCCAGCCGGAATCCGGGCGACAAATCCACCAATATTAATAAAATCGTTGAAAGCGCGTATCAGGGGGCGGACGTAAGTATCGGGCTGACGCGGTCCTCCGGATCTTCCATCTATAACCAGGCCATCTGGGACCGCCTGAAGGCGAAAAAGATCCGCCATTGCTCCATGGTCATGCGGGATATGGACAACTGGATCAAGGGCGGCGCCCTGGCCGATTACGAAGCCCTCTACGCCGAAGGAGAGCGTCTGGCGGAACTGTGGCGGCGGGGAAAAACCATCGAAATTACCAGTCCCCTGGGAACCGATTTAAAAGCGACGATTGCCGGCGAAGTGGTTTACGTGGAGTGCGGCAAAGCCCACCTGCCGGGAATGCAGATGGCCTTTTCCGACGGTGAAGTTTCCCAGATGCCCAACGAAGGCTCGGCCAGCGGGCGGCTGGTGATTGACGGGCCGATCTGCTACATTGGCAGTCACGCGGAACCAATTACGCTGGAGGTGGCCAACGGAAAGGTGTACAGCTGCACGGGGGAGGGGCCGGCCGCCAGGCGCCTGAAACAAATCCTGGCCGAAGTGGAAAACGCCGCCAATATCGCCGAGATCGGGATCGGCTTAAACCCCCTGTCTTTGCGCAACGGCGACTTCGAAGAGGAAAAAAAGGCGCGGGGAAACGTCCACGTTGCCCTCGGGGCGAACGTCAGCTACGGCGGGACGGTCTATTCGCCCGTCCATATGGATATGGTCATCTACGACGCCACGGTGAGAATCGATGGTAAATTAATTGTGGAAAACGGGACAATCGTTTTTGAACGGGAATAGGCGCCCTGGAAGCAGTTTTTTTAAGTTTGCGTCTGGTCACATTTGCCAGGAGGATAATCTTTGCTTTGCGCAGAAGTAACCGACAGGAGACTCATCAACGCGGTTTGGCGGTTTATTTCGCCCGCGCCGAAGAGTCTCAGTGGCCGGCGCTTTTGCAGCCAGTCAGCCATCTTGGCGGTAAATCAACGTACTACTTTTAAGGAAGGAAGTGGCTTATGTCAACCAGACAAGAAGTCAAACTGCCCCTCACCGGCGTCAAAGTCCTGGACATTTCCCGCGTTTTGACCGGTCCCTTTGCCACCATGCTGTTGGGCGACCTGGGGGCGGAAATCATCAAGGTCGAAATGCCCGGCACTGGAGACGAAACGAGGGCCTGGGGACCGCCTTTTATCGAAGGGGAAAGCGCCTATTTCTTAAGCATTAACCGGAACAAAAAAAGCATCACGGTGAACCTGAAAGCGCCGGAAGGAAAAGAGATCATCTACCGGCTGGCGAAAGAAGCGGACGTGATGATCGAAAACTTCCTCCCCGGCACCGTGCAGCGCCTGGGGCTGGATTACGAGAAAATCAAAGAATTCAACCCCGGGATCATCT
>JBFMEJ010000448.1:0-1628 GCA_040753275.1 Bacillota bacterium | reverse complement strand
ATGCCCAGGCAAGTCTGGAGTATTTTTTAACAAGCTCAAAATAAACACCTCAAGAAAAACTTTTTACGCCTTCCAAACCCAAAAGATACCTTTTCACTGCCAAACCGCCGCTGTATCCCCCCAACGAGCCGTCCTGGCCGACAACCCGGTGACAGGGAATCACCACAGGAGTGCGATTGCTGCGCATTACTCCCCCCACTGCCCGGGCCAGCCGGGGATTGCCACATGCCTCCGCCACCCACCGGTAGGATCTCACCGTCCCATAGGGAATACCGGCAACCACGGCAAGAATCCGGCGCTGAAAAGGGGTGTACCCCGACCAGTCCACAGGAACAGAGAAACGGATCAGCCTGCCGCAAAAATAACTCTCCAGTTCCTTTTGCAATTCTAAAGTAAGTTTTTTTTCAGTACCATACGGCAGGACATCAAGTTTTACCTGTAAACCTTCTACCTGCACGCCGGCTCCGATCTCCTGCAAAGCCGCTTCCGGAGTTTCCCGAGGAAGGGTCAGCGACTTAAGACCGGTAAACGTCCAGACAGCAGCCATCCAGCCGGGCGGCACCTGAAAAACGTGCATACGCATCCTCTACATTAAGTAAAGAAAACTTCTCTTGAACAAAATGTTAATTAAAGTTATAATGTTTATCTTTACCACTGGCGCCGGGTTCAAACAAAAGAAAAGAGCCCGGTAGAAAGATAGCGTTCCCCGGTATCAGGAAGGATTACCACCACCAGCTTCCCCTTATTTTCCGGCCTTTTAGCCACTTCCAAAGCCGCAAAAGCAGCCGCACCGGACGAAATACCAACCAGCAACCCTTCTTCCCGGGCCAGACGACGCGCTGTATCCACTGCCTGGTCATCAGTTACCCGAACTATTTCATCGATCACCGCCGTGTTCAGGATGGGCGGCACAAACCCCGCCCCGATGCCCTGAATCTTATGAGGGCCAGGCGACCCGCCGGAAAGAACCGGCGATCCGGCAGGCTCTACAGCAACCACCCGGACTGAGGGCTTTCTTTCCTTTAGCACCTCTCCCACACCGGTTATGGTGCCCCCCGTACCCACGCCGGCCACAAAAATATCCACCCGCCCATTGGTATCACGCCAGACTTCTTCACCTGTGGTTGCCCGGTGGACAGCCGGGTTGACGGGGTTCTCAAATTGCTGAGGAATAAAAGAAAAAGGAGTTTTTGCCGCCAGATCCTCAGCTTTAGCAATGGCCCCCTTCATTCCTTCGCTGCCGGGCGTCAGCACCAGTTCGGCACCGTAAGCCCTCAGTAAACTTCTTCTCTCAATACTCATAGTATCAGGCATGGTCAAGATCAGCCGGTAACCCCTGGTCGCACAAACCAGAGCCAGGCCAACTCCGGTATTGCCGCTGGTAGGCTCAATTATTGTACTGCCTTTATGGATAAGACCTTTGTCCTCCGCATCTTTAATCATTGCCAGAGCAATCCGGTCCTTGACACTGCCGCCAGGATTAAAAAACTCTATCTTTGCGGCCACCTCCGCCACTGCCCCGGCTGATGACGTGCCCAGCCGCAGAAGCGGGGTGTTACCAATCAGATCGGTTAAATTCTCAATCATTCATTTTTTCTCACCTTTTCAGTTGTACCTACAAATTTATC
>JBFMEJ010000447.1:0-1639 GCA_040753275.1 Bacillota bacterium | reverse complement strand
TTTCTCTTTCCGAAGGAGGTATCACCCGTCTTTTTACTAAACCGAACGCTGCTCCGGGAAGCTGGCGGGATGTTTCGGCTTACCTTTTGGAGCGGTTGAATGCTTTTCCGCCGATGGTTGCGCTGCCTCCGGACCTGGTTTCCGAATACCTCTACGGAGCATATGCATTTTCCAAAGGCTCACCCCCGGAGCTTTTTGGTTATCTAAACATCCTGAAGCCACCCCCGGGGAACGCTGATGACTGGCGCCGGCGGCTGGTTGGGCCGGGGGGCCTCACTCCGGGGGGTCTCGTGCGGGTAATCCTCGAAAACCCGCGTCCCGCAGATATGCCAAAGGGAAAAGAAGTGATCATCATAACGAGGATAAAAGTATCCCTGGGTGCGGGAAATGGCCCAAAAGTGGCCAGGCGTTTGTTAAGGCGCCGGATTCCGCCTTTGTTTGAAAGCATGGGCAGGCGGGGTGAGGAGATGGTTCTCGAATGGGTGCGTCCTTACCCGGCGGAACTGCCGAAAAGTCCAGCCGGCCATAAGCTGACCGCCCTTTTCGCGTCCCAAAATACGGAATCCATTACGTTGCGCACTTTTGTCGGCAACCGCCAGGGCATGGGAGAAATCGCTTTCACTGACGAACAAGCGCAGATCGAAGCCATGACCCTTTCCCGGGCTTCGGTTTTGCTGGCCGTTTTACTTGCGGCTACAGAAGATTTGAAGCCAACCGTTACTTCCACTACCTGGGAAAGCCTACGGAAGCTAATTGGGGAGACATGGAGATGGGCAGAAGATTACCAAAATTTTTAAAAGCGGATGTGGAGCGGGGGTTGATCCTGGCCTACTACGAATTGGTGAAAGGTTGTGCGGTTAGCCTGGATCTGCCGGAGCAAAACATCGTGCCGGTGGTGGCTTTTGCCCATAAACCAGGGGAATTATACGGGATGGATTTTTCCAGCACTTATCATTTTGCCGAAAAAGAGAAGCTGTCCACCCGGTTGCGCCGGGTGCGAAAAAAAGTTGAAGGACTCAAGCGCTACGCCGAATTTGCAGAAAAACAAATGCAAATGAAATACCGGGTAGCTTACGAAATCTGGTGTTTTTTACCTCCCAACAAACTGGTCACCGAAACCGCGGCTAAAGCCGGGGAAGAGGGCATGCCCGTGGAACTGGTGGGCGTGGAGGAGGTTAACGATAGGATTAAGCAGGTCGCCCTTCTTGAACCGCTTGACCGGGAAGTAATTTATGAAAATGCTTTTCTATGGGCGGCAAGCCTCTTCCGCCGGGCCGGGGCCTGGAAATAGGAAAAACGCCGGAACAAACTGCGCTTTTGATGGTAAGAGTTTTTGCGGGGTATCTGCTACATGGCTGGACATTTCCCGCCCGGACTGGTCGCGGCGCGGTTAGATCCCAACCCTTTTCAGGGAAAATAGCAAAGACAGCTTCTTCATGTGGTCGATAGCGTCACGACCTTGATCGCAGTTTGGCAGGGGGTGGTCAACCACCCGGCCGGAAGGTGGAAGCAAAGATTGGCAGCCTAACATGCCCGGTTTATGGACGGCTATTCCCTGCACTGTTTGCTGGCTGCTAAGATACTTTTCTTTACGGCATACCATAGGCTACTGACATAGTGAGGAAAGATAAATGCTTAC
>JBFMEJ010000446.1:0-1639 GCA_040753275.1 Bacillota bacterium | reverse complement strand
ACTGGAACAGACCATGCTTGCCCTGCAAGACTCGATCTCGGTAATCAAAGGTTACTTGCAGCTCGCCGTAGAAAAACCGGAGAAAAACTACAACATTTTAATCATCAAGGAAATTGAAAAAATGGAGAAGGCGGTCAATGAGCTGAAGGTTCCGTTGCCTAATGGCGGGCAAACGGGGAGAGAACCCCGGAACATCCGGGTGGAAGTGGACAGCAGGGAAGGAGAAGGAGCAAGGCTCCGGATTTACATTCCCCTTTAAAGAGAAGAACCTTTCCAATTCAATAAAACCCCAAAAATCATCCCCATCGCAAGGAACTGATGGAACAATTTCCCTTCCTTACTTTTCCGATAAAGGCAAACTGCTCGAAAGAGCAGGACGCAAAGCTACGGGTCTAAAGCCCCCGGAGGGTATGATCGCCGGGCTGCCGGAAATGCCGTTTTCCCGGCGGGAGGATAACTTTCGCTTCCGTAGAGCCTCTCCGGCAAGGCGGGGTTCAGGGATAAATACGCCTGAGACCGGCGGCGCGGGCAATGCGCACGGCTTCGCGGTATTCTTCACGGGTGATCCGGCGGGATAATTCGGGGTATTTCCTCGCTTCGTGGGCGGGGTAGTACTGATCCATAATATTAACAAAGGTATCCGGGGAAATTTCTTCCGCGATAAATTTCATGACTGCCTCCGTCCGGGCCAGGTTTCCGGGCATCACCAGATGGCGGATCAACAGTCCGCGGGTGGCCACCCCTTTTTCGTTAATCTGCAAATCGCCCACCTGGCGGTGCATTTCCTTGACGGCGGCTTTAGCCACCGTGAAATAGCGGGGCGCCCGCGAGTATTTCGCCCCCATTCCGTCATCGCCGTATTTGATGTCCGGCATGTAAATATCCACCACGCCGTCCAGCAAGGCAAGCGTTCCCAGAGCGTCGTAACCCCCTGTATTGTAAACGAGGGGGATTTTTAATCCGTTTTCCGCCGCCGTCACCAGGGCTTCCAAAATCTGCGGCACGTAGTGGCTGGGGGAGACCAGGTTGACGTTATGACAGCCCATCTCCTGAACTTCCAGCATCACTTTTGCCAGTTCGCCGGCGCTTACTTCCTCCCCTTCGCCGTACTGGCTGATGTCGCAGTTCTGGCAAAAGCGGCAGGCCAGGTTGCAGTTGGCAAAAAAGATGGTTCCCGAACCGCGCCGGCCGACCAAAACGGATTCCTCGCCAAAGTGCGGCCCCCAGCTGCTCACCGCCGCCAGACGGCCTCCGCGGCAAAAACCCCTTTCGCCCGCGAGGCGATTCACGTGGCACTCCTGGGCACAAACCATGCAGTCGCCAAGCATGGCCACGGCTTTTTCGGCCCGCTGCCGGAGTTCGGCTGGGGAAAGGTCCGGATAACCCACCGGTAACCACGCTCCCTCAAAAGCAGGGATTAGGGATTTTACCCCCATGCCGCTTTTTCGCGGCACCAACAGAGGATGAAAAATGAGCGAATGCTGTTTTCAGGACAGAAGTAAGACACAAAGGCACAAAGTAAAATTTCCCGGTGTCCATACATATCTCTTTTCTCTTTGTGCCTTTGTGCCTCTGTGCATTAGTGCCTATGTAAGGAACGGACGTTTCCACGGAAAACTCCTTACAAACAAGTGGAAAT
>JBFMEJ010000445.1:0-1640 GCA_040753275.1 Bacillota bacterium | reverse complement strand
AGCCAGCAAGCTAGAACCATCATTTAGAGAAGAGATAATCTCCAGGTTCATCGTGGCTCCCAACCCGTTAGATTTCTCCAACTGTCTGGCCTGCGGAATGTGCAGTGCAGGCTGTCCCTACAACGGCGTCCACGACAACATGGACCCGCGCAAGTTCATCACGCAGGTATTGCTGGGCAAGCGCGACGAGGTAATGGACTCTAAATTTCTCTGGAATTGCACCATGTGCGAGCGGTGCACCATGCATTGCCCGATGAAAGTGAACATCGCCGGCGTGGTCAGAACCGTGCGGGGCATCCGGGTTAGCGAGGGAAAGTACGCACCCGGCTTTTTGCAGGACGTGGTGAACGCCCAGCTCAATACGGGCAACCAGATGGAGGTTACCCAGGAAGATTACATCGAAACCCTGGAATGGATGTCCGATGAACTGGTGGACGAGGTAGGCGACCCCAACGCCCGGATCGTGGTGGACAAAGAAGGAGCAGACTACCTGTTCCTCTGGGACCCCCGGGAAATTAAATACTACCCGCAGGACATCCAAAGCATCGCCAAAATTTTCTGGGCGGCCGGCGCCAACTGGACGTGCAGCAGCAAGTGGTGGGACGCCACCCATTACGCCCTCTTCAGCGGCGACGACGAAGCTTCCCGGATCATGGTCCAGCGCATCATGGACGAATACATCCGGCTAAAGGCGAAAGCCGTGATCGTTACCGAGTGCGGGCACGCCATGCGGGCGCAACGTTGGGGGCGCAAGGTATGGCTGGGAGCAGATTATCCTGTATTCAGCATCCTGGAGTTGATGGCCGACTGGATCAAAGAAGGGCGCATCAAGCTGGATCCCACCCGCAACCCGGAGCCGGTTACCTTGCACGATCCCTGTAACCTGGTCCGCAAAGAAGGAGTTGTGGAAGTTCCCCGGTACGTGATCCAGCATTCGGTGATGGATTTCCGGGAGATGTGGCCGAACCGGCAGTATAATTACTGTTGCGGCGGCGGGGGCGGCGCTTTAGCCTTCGGCGACGAATACCGCCCCAACCGGATGGCGAAAGGCAAGCTGAAGGCAGATCAAATTGTGCAAACCGGCGCTACAATAGTGCTTTCACCGTGCCATAACTGCTTTGACGCGCTGGACGACATTGTCCGGTATTATAAACTCAAGGTAAAGGTAAAACACATTCACCACATGGTCAGTAACGCTTTGATCCTTCCGGAGAAAAATTAGGAAAGCCTTGATGGCCCGGTAAGACCACCGGAAAGGGATGCTGGGCCATTTTTATTTTTCGCAAAGCAATTGCTGATCGAGCAAATAAACATTATAATTATGAAAGAGAATGTACACAAAAAACATTAGCCTGCAAATTTTAAATAAGGGAAGATCAGGACGAGAATGAGCTGGCTGACGATTTTTTTCGGATGGTTTTCGGTTTTCATTTTCCTGCTCGTTGCCGCGTACAGGATTTTCCGGCTGGCCGCCATGCCGCTGCACCTGCGCTGGGAACTTTACCCGGTTGCCCACGAGCCCCGGCCGTCCGGCGGCTCCTACATGGAAGAGGTCGACTACGTCCAAAAGCCCAGGCACTTTGTCCTGTTTGGCGAAATCAAAGAATTGCTTTCCGAAGTTTTTATTCTGAAACGGGTCC
>JBFMEJ010000444.1:0-1644 GCA_040753275.1 Bacillota bacterium | reverse complement strand
ATTATCGGTTTCCGGCAACGACTTAAATTTATAACCGTATTTAGGCAGCCCCAATTCCTCTCCGCACTTCCGGAAGACCAACTCCACGGGCAGGCCGATCTTCACCTGCGCCGGATCCACGGCCACCATCGCCCCGCTCACCTTGCCCCCGCGCACACCGCCCGCGCCGTCGAGCTTAACCGTGCAAACCACCACCGGAATCTCTTCCGGCCCGATGGGGGATACGTACTGAACGTTGTAGGTGACTATTCGGCCGCGGCGGGGGAGCTTTACCTGCTTAAACGACTGGCTGCGGCAGTCGATGCAATAACCCCGGTGGGGATAATTTAAAGAACCGCACTCCGTGCACTTCAGGGCAGCAAGCCCGAGGAGGTATTCGGCATCTCGCAACATCCCCGGTTGAGTTAAGTAGCCCGAAATGGGATCGGGCAGAGCCGGCGGCACGGGCAGCAACCCCACCCGCTTGGCGTACGCCGGATAGTTCAGGGAAACCTTTTCCCTGGTTACCTCCGCCAGTGTCAGCGCCTTTTGTTTTTGGGCCATAACCTCCTCCGTCAGTACTACCGCCAAGGCGTCGCTCCCCGCTCCCGAACCATAACTGATCACCAACGCCTGATCCGCCGGTTTTCCCTGCTCCAGAACAGCCACCAAACCTAAAAATGGCGAGGCCGTACCGGTATCTCCCAACAGCGGCGCCAGGTTGGCCGGCCCGGCCGCTTCTGCCGGAAGCCCCAGCGCTTTGGCCACCCCCTGGATACTCCGGCCGTCTGGTTCTGCCGTGGCCAGGTAGTGAAAAGCAGTTCCCGGCAAACCCAGGCGGGCCAGCAAGGACTGCCCCGCCCTGACCACCGCCCGCTGGTAGCCGTACTCCCTTTCCAGGCGAGGATCATCGTGCCGGCGTAGTAATTTTTCTCCGTACGGCCGCCATTGGTTAGTAAATTCAGTGGTGAAAGATGCCGTCCCCAAAACTTCGGCAATCACCTTTTCCTTTCCCACCACCAAAGCTACCGCTGCCGCGCCTAAACTCTGCTCCAGCAAGTCTCCCGCCCTGGCCAAACGGTTGTCGCCGGCAATCACCAGGCCCAGGTTAATCTCCCCGGCCTTGATCTGAGCAAGGCAATTGATTAACGCCGCCGTCCCGGCGCGGGTCGTCCGGCCGAAGTCGACTGCCAGCGCTTCCGCTGGAACGCCCAGAACCGTTTGGATTACCGCCGCCGCCGACTTCTCCTCGTAGGGTGCGGAAGTAGTGGCCACATAAAGAGCATCTATCTCCTCCGCCCCCACTCCGGCGTGAGCCAAAGCCCGCTCCGCCGCCACCACAGACATGGTGATTACATCTTCATCAAAGTCGGCGACTGCTTTTTCCTTGAGCCCCGGAACGCTCCCCGCCGCCGGCCAGACTGCCTTGATTTCCTTCGTAGAAATGCGCAATCCGGGAACGTAAGCCCCGTAACCAACAATCCCCGTCAAAAAACCACCCCTCTTCTTTAACTCTGTAAAGAACGTTTTCTGAAGTTAAAGTAATGAATACGGCGCAAGGATGATGTGGTAAGTAAGTTGCAATATGTTTTCTTGCCATCCTCGTTACCGCAAAATTCGTGTCAGGCTCGTAAACAGGTGCTTTTTCTCTTGTCCAGACCACCT
>JBFMEJ010000443.1:0-1647 GCA_040753275.1 Bacillota bacterium | reverse complement strand
AGGCAGGCAAAGCTAAAAAACTAACGTCTCACGCGCATTTTGCAGCGCTGCCTGGTTCGCTCCGCGGCAAGCTGATGTCTGGTCGACCCGGAGCATCGGAGCGAGCCAGACAAATTCCAGCCCGATGGTAAGTAATGGTAGAACGCTATTTTCGAGGGAGACTGATGGCTTGTTGTTATCCTATCGCCCTAAAGCTGGAAAACCGGAACTGCCTGGTCGTCGGCGGAGGGGCGGTGGCCGAGCGAAAGGTGCTTTCCTTGCTTAAAAGCGGGGCGAAGGTTAAACTGGTGAGCAGGGAAGTAACGCCCCGCCTGCGCCGTTTAATTGCGGAGGGGCGGGTTTGCTGGCGGCAGGGGGAATACCGGCCGGCCGACCTGGCGGGGGTTTTCCTGGCCATCGGAGCGACCAGCTGTCCGGAGACGAACCGGCGGCTGGCCCGGGACTGCCGGGAGCGCAACCTGCTGGTCAACGTAGTCGACGACCCGGAAAATTGCACTTTTTATGTGCCGGCGGTGGTAACGCGGGGCTCCTTTCAGATCGCCGTTTCTACCGGCGGGAAAAGCCCCCTGCTGGCCAGGAAAATCCGGGAGGAACTGGAGAAAAGATACGGGCCGGAATACGGGGAACTGACCGAACTGCTGGGCCGGATCCGGGAAAAGGCAAGGCGGGAAATTGAGGACGACCGCGCCAGGCAGGAGCTTTTGGCCGGGCTGGTCGACGAGCAGGTTCTGGAGCTCGTGCAAAAAGGGCTTTGGGAAGAGGCAAAGGAGCGGGTTATGAATAATGTTCGTCCTTGTCGTAGGGGTCAATCACCGGACGGCGCCCGTTGAAGTGCGCGAGCGCCTTTCTTTTACGGAACATTCTTTGCAGGAGGCGCTGACCAGGATCAGCGCCGAGCCGGCCGTCGCCGGTTGCGTAATCCTTTTCACCTGCAACCGGACGGAGATTTACGCGGCAGCCCGGGAACTGGACGAGGGTTTAAACGCGATCCGGGGCCACCTTTCCAGCCTGTCCCGGGTCGACATTGCCGAGATTAAAAATTATACGTACGTGCATACGCTCCACGACGCCGTCCGGCACCTCTTCCGCGTAGCTGCCGGGCTGGATTCCATGCTGCTGGGGGAACCGCAAATCCTGGGCCAGGTGCGGGACGCCTACCAGTTTGCCTTCCAGCGGGGTTTTACCAACAAGGTGCTGAACGCCCTCTTTCAGCAGGCCATTGCAGCGGGCAAGCGGGTGCGCCGGGCGACCGGGATCGATCAAAACGCGGTTTCCATCAGCTACGCCGCGGTGGACCTGGCCAGGCAGGCGCTGGGAGAGCTGGCCGGGCGTTCGGTGCTGATTATCGGGGCCGGCAAGATGAGCGAGCTGGCCGCCCGCTACCTGGTGGCCAACGGCGTTACCGGGGTAATTGTTTCCAACCGGTCTTACGAGCGGGCCGTCAACCTGGCCCGGCAGTTCGGCGGGCGCGCGGTGAAATTTGATCAATTATACAACTACATGTTGGAAGCGGACATTGTGATCAGCTGCACCGCCGCCGCCCATTACGTGGTCCACTACCCGCAGGTGGCGGAGGTCATGGCCAGGCGGCCGGGGGCCCGGCTCCTGCTGATTGACATCGCCGTGCCCCGGGATATTGACCCGCGG
>JBFMEJ010000442.1:0-1657 GCA_040753275.1 Bacillota bacterium | reverse complement strand
TGCCCTTCCCGGCCCACCTTTTAAACTCCTGTAAAATCCTTGCATCCTCTTTGCCGAGATCATCGACCCCGGCCAGAGTCTCCAGGTGATGCTGGATTTCATGAAAAATGGTCGTCCGTAATTCCTGCTCCCAAACGTGCCCGGGTTCCCCCTTGAAAAGGGCGGCAAAGGAACCGTAGTAAATGACGATAAAACACCCCAGGCCGTATGAATCCTCGACGTACTCTCCCAGGATGTACACGCCGTCTATTTCCGGATCGGGCCTGGCCTCCTCAACGACAACGATTCCGCCGTTTAAGCCGTGCAGGAATTCCGGGGGGATTTTTTCCACCATTTTGTCCGCCAGTTTCAGAAAACGGTCAATGTTCATACCCGTGCCCCCTCGCTGCGCACCCGGCGCGCTGATTAATCCGGCGATTGCCTCTTCCTAAGCGGATTTAACCCGGCCGGACCTTGAATTTGGTTGCCTTTCTCCGCCAATCAGCCGCCTCTGGCTGGGGCGGAGGATTCCCGGTGATAAGTTAATAAGTTAAGTGCCTGGCACGCAGGATAATATCACCAGCCTGCTTTCCTTGCCGGGTTGATCTTCCTGGATATAGGCCAGTCTCCCGCCGTTTACACCCAGGACCATCTTCCGGCCGCCGTCGGCGGTGATTTGCGTTGCCCGGTCGCCCTGTACCCGGAAAATTTCCTCGCCGCCGCCTTCACCCCGGGCGAGGAAGAAACCGTCCGCATAGCCGGGCACGGGGAAAAGGTTATCCCAGTAATCTACGGCGGAGGCGACTTCCACCGGCTTTTCCCCTTCCCGGACCACCCACAGGGAACATTTACCCTGCTTGCTCACCACGTAATGCACCTGCTTATCGTCCCGGCTGATATTTAAGGGCATAATGTGGGTGGCGTCGGGGGGTAAATCGGCCACTTTCGTCATTTTTCCCTGGAGGTCGGCCACCCACAGGGACTGCCATTCCATCGCGGCCTCCCCCCAGGGTCCGTCCTGGCCGGCGGGGCTGCTCTTGACTTTCCCGGCGGCAAAAGCCAGGTGGTTGCCGGCCGCCCCCCAGCGGAAATTCGCTACCTGCGCCCCGGGGACGGTCAAACGAGCGACTTTTTGCCCTTCCGCGCTAATTATTTCCACTGCTTCCGCCACCGGCGCGGGGCCGTCTTCCCCCGGCACGATGGCGTAGTCGTTGGCGTACCGGCCGGCCTTTTGACCGGGCTTCAACGGCGCCGCGTAATAGGCCAGGTGACTGCCGTCCGGGGAATACCGGGGGAGGAAGTTCCAGTTCTCGCCGTTTAGCGCCAGGGCTTTTTCCCGGCCGCTTTCCAGGCTCAAGAGGAAAATCCCTTTTTGGTCCGGCTCCCACAGTTCGTAAACGCAGCTGTCGCCGGCGGGGGAAAGCTGGGGGTAAAAAAGCCCGTCGTAGGAAGGAATATTGTCTTTTAACCGGGTTTTTTTGCCATCGGCAAGATCCACCCGCCACAGGGCGCGGGAAGCCTGCACAAACACGTTTTCTTTGCCGGGGAGCAACTGCACCTGGCGCACCATGCCCTCCGGCACGGGCAGCCAGGCCGCCTCCCGGGCTTCTCCTTGATCCGGCGCGGCTGCCTGCAGGGAAATCCCCCGCTGCCCCTGGTGGGCTCCGTCGGGCTGGGT
>JBFMEJ010000441.1:0-1662 GCA_040753275.1 Bacillota bacterium | reverse complement strand
CCGGTGGTGGTGGTGGGGCCGGCGGAGGAGCTGGCGGACGTGCTGGCTTCCCGGGGGGTCCGGGTGGCGCCGGCGGGAAAAACGGTTTTGGAAAACGTCCAGATCGGGATTAACGCCCTGCCGGCGGTAAAGCGGGTTTTGGTGGTCACTTCCGACGTTCCCCTGCTGACCGGGGAGGCGGTAGACGATTTTCTCGCGCAGTGCCGCGATGAAACCGTGGATCTTTACTACCCCATCGTTTCCCGCAGCACTGTGGAGGGCCGCTATGCCGGCGTGAAGCGCACTTACGTTAGTTTAAAAGATGGGATCTTCACCGGGGGCAACTTGTTTTTGGTTAACCCGGAAATTTTTCCCCGCTGCCTGCCCAAGGGGGAACAGCTGGTGGCGGCCCGCAAGAATCCCCTACAGTTGTCGCGCCTGGTGGGCCTCGCCTTTTTAATTAAATTTGTCACCCGCCGCCTGAGCCTGCAGGAAGCGCAAACGAAGGTGTCCCGGTTGCTAGGGATCAAGGGAGTGGCGGTGATCAGCCGCTACCCGGAGGTGGGCCTTGACGTGGATAAGCCCGGGGATCTGGAGCTGGTGACGAAAATCTTAAGCGCCTGAAAGCAAAGGTGATTTTTCTTTGGAGGCCCGTTTGAACGGAGATTTGAACATAGAGAAGATCCAAAAAGCCGCGCGGCGTCTGGAAGGGGTAATTCACCCCACCCCCCTTGATTTTTCGGCCACCTTCAGCCGCCTGACCGGCAGCCAGGTCTATCTTAAACTGGAAAATTTGCAGAAAACCGGTTCCTTTAAAATCCGGGGCGCCTACAATAAAATTTGCACCCTGGACGAGGCTTCCCGGCAGAAAGGGGTCATCGCCGCCTCGGCGGGCAACCACGCCCAGGGGGTGGCCTATGCGGCCACGCGTGCCGGCATCGCCGCGCTCGTTGTGATGCCCGAAAATGCACCCGTGGCGAAGGTGACGGCCACCCAGGGCTACGGCGCGCGGGTGGTTCTGGCCGGGGAGGACTACGACCAGGCTTTTGCCCACGCCCTGGCCCTGCAGAAGGAAACGGGGGCTGCCTTCATCCACAGTTTTGACGACTCCGAAATAATTGCCGGGCAGGGGACGATCGCGCTGGAACTGCTCGCCGGGCTGCCCGATCTGGACGCCGTCGTGGTTCCGGTGGGGGGCGGCGGCCTGATTGCCGGGATCGCCCTGGCCGTGAAAACCCTCCGGCCGGCGGTGAAGGTGATCGGCGTCCAGGCGAAAAGCGTGCCGGCGGTTTATCTTTTCTTTCACCAGCGGGAAAGCGCGCCTCCCCCGGCAGGCCGGACCATTGCCGACGGAATCAACGTGCGCCGGCCGGGGAGGCTTACCAGCGAGCTGATTGCACGTTTTGTGGACGACGTCGTCCTGGTGGACGAAGAGGAAATTGCCGAGGCGATTCTGCTCCTGCTGGAACGCTCCAAGCTGGTGGTGGAAGGGGCGGGCGCCGTAGGGCTGGCCGCCCTCCTGCACGGGAAAATCTCCCTGCCGGGAAAAAAGGTGGCGGTGGTTTTAAGCGGCGGCAACGTGGATATCAATATCGTTTCCATCATTATCGAGCGCGGCCTGGTCAAATCGGGCCGCCGCCTGAACGTGAGCATCCTCCTGCCGGACCAGCCGGGGAGCCTTTC
>JBFMEJ010000440.1:0-1672 GCA_040753275.1 Bacillota bacterium | reverse complement strand
GAGCAAATTCCCCCTTTCTACCTTGGAATATCCCTTTGCCCGCCGTTCGTTTGCCGTCGCTTAAGAGCTCCGGGCAAATCGAACGGCGGGCCGGGAATTTTCATCCTCTGCTGGTGCCGCGAAAAAAGCGGCATGGGGGTCTTATTTTCTTCGTGGTTAAAATTTACCGACCACAAGGCGCATGTTCTGAATGTAGTTTTCCGGCAGCGGATCGATGAAAACAACCTGCCCCCCGATTTCCCGGGCGATCACTTCGGCGCTTTGCGGGTTAAACTGCGGGGAAGCGAAGACCGCCTGGATCCCCTCTCTTTTGGCCGTGTCGATGATCGCGGCCAGATCTTTCGCACTGGGCTCTTTGCCGGCAACTTCAACGGCGATTTGCTTCAACTGGTAATCCCTGGCAAAGTAGCCCCAGGCCGGGTGGAACACGAGAAAACTTCTCTTTTGAACTTTCTTCAGGCTCTCTTCAATTTCTCTGTCCAGCTGCTCTAACTCCCGGAGGTAATTTTCCTTATTCCGGACGTAATAATCTTTATTTTCCGGGTCGGCCTGCACCAGGCCGGCGCAAATGTTTTCCACCATCACCCGGGCATTTTTGGGAGAAAGCCAGATGTGCGGATCTTTTCCCTGGTGCTCTTTGTGTCCCTCTTTGTCCGGAGGAAGGTTCTTTGCGTCTTTCGACCCGTGATCTTCTGCCCCTCCTTCGGATCCGGAGGCTTGCAGGTCAATTAACTGAATACCCCGGGAACAATCGACAACTTCGAGGTTTTTATTGTTCTCGATAATCTTCTTCATCCAGGCCAGCTCAAATTCCACTCCCGAACCGGCCATAAAGTAAACCCTGCTTTTGGCCAGCGCGCTCATCTGGCCCGGCGTCGGCTCGTAAGTATGCACGCTGGCCCCGGGCGGAACCAGGACGGTGACCGCCACCTTCTCCCCGCCAACGTTTTTCACGAAATCGGCCACGGGCAGGATGGTCGTCGCCACGGCCAGCTTGCCGGAATCACCGTTGGGCCGTCCGGCCGGTCCGCCGGCCGGATGCTCCTGTTTCCCGCAGGACGTAACCGTCCCCGCCAGGAAAAACAGAATCAGCGCAAGCAAAAAATTTCTCACTGCAGGAACCTCCTTCCGGCCTTAAGTTAAGAATTAAATCTCGCTTTCATCGGGGCCGCTTCCTCCCGCCGTTAATTAATCATTTCCATCTTCCTGGCAATCCTCGCAATAACCGTAGATTTCAAAGGAGTGGCCGGTGATGGCAAACTCCGGGTGCTCTTTTTTGATCGTCAACAGGCACCCGGTGGGACAACAGGACAGCTTCCGGGAAAGACCGCATTTTAAACAAACCAGGTGGTGGTGGTGCTTATCTTCGTGGTTGAATTCAAACCGGCGGTAGCCGCCCTGAAAGTTTAATTCGATCACCAGACCCAGCCTTTTCAAAAGGTAAAGCGTGCGGTAGACGGTATCAAAACTGACGGCGGGGTAGCGCTCCTGCACCTTTTTTAAAATTTCCTCGGCGCTGTAATACCTTTCCTCGTCCAAAAGAACTTTCAGGATCTCCAGCCGCTGCGGCGTAATCTTCACACCCTGCCCTTTCAGCCGGGAAAGGGTCTCGTTTAAGGTCATGATTATGCCTCCTAGATCGTAATTATTCCGATGTAATTAATTTTATTAT
>JBFMEJ010000439.1:0-1691 GCA_040753275.1 Bacillota bacterium | reverse complement strand
GCGCGCTGTGACGATGATGAGGATTGATTGGAAGAAATCTGTTCTTGCAGTCTTGGCGCTGTTGCTGGCCGCCTTGGTGATAACAGCAGCAATGGGCGGAGTAGAGGCGCAGGCGGTAAAGGACCAGTTCCGGACTACCAGCGGCCGGTTGTCAGCCTCCGATTGTCGCCTGCTGTATAATCTTCTTGGGTCGGCCGGCGCAAATTTTACTACAGTAAACATTTCCGGCTGGGGTGAGGCAAACGGGCCGGCTTTGAAGGAAACGGTGGCGGAAGCTGCCGGGCGGCTGGGTGTGGTTCGTCCGAAAGAGTACGTGGAAGCCTGGACGAACCCCTACGCCGAAGGTTTCAGGTTGCAGGCTGAAACACCCGGCGGCGATAAAGTATCTGTGCTGGGACAGACCCTTCTGATAGCAGAGCACTCTTTTTTGATGGCCAGCTTCACCACCCGGGATGAGAGTCGTTTGCAGGCGGCGGCAGGAGAACTTTACCCGCTTTTTAGAGACGGCCGGGTGGCCGTAACAGTCTGCGGCGTTTTGGAAAGACCGCTTTCCAGTGCCGAAATGCTGGCCGAAGCGGAAAGGCTGCTGGCGGAAGCCGGGGCGGCCGAAGTTGAAAAAACCGCTGCCGACCGCCTGGTAAATGTTACCGGTTATACCGGGCAACTGCCCGGAGGTCTGCGTTACGCCGGCCGGAAGGTTAACTTAAATATTGCCTTGCGCTGCAATCCGGCGGAGCAGAAGACATATATTTATATAGCCACCCCGCTGATTTTCATTGAATATTAGAACTTGGCAATAATTTTTCCGGAGGGTTCTTTTATGTACCGCATCTTAATTGCGACCCTGCTCCTGGTAGCGGCGCTGCTGTTGGGCCTGCCCTACCTGGTGAACCACGCCCGCGTGAGCAAAGGTGTAATGGTGCGGCTTTTTATCCACCAGGAAAACCGTATCGTCGAACTACCTCTGGAAGAGTACCTGGTCGGAGTGGTGGCGGCCGAGATGCCTGCCGAATTTTCTCCGGAGGCCTTGAAGGCCCAGGCGGTTGCTGCCCGCACGTATACCTTAAGGCGGCTTAGTTCTGCAGGAGCAGCCGACCAGTTGCACCCCGGCGCCGACCTGTGCGATGACTTCCGGCACGGGCAGGCCTGGCTTTCCCGGCAGGAATTGGAGAACCGTTGGGGCACTCCGGATTATTACCGTTATTATTACAAGGTAAAAAAAGCGGTTGACGATACGAAAGGCCTGGTTATTACTTACCAGGGCGAGTTGATCGATCCGGTTTATCATGCCTCCTGTGGTGGAAAATCTACTGAAAATGCAGAAGATGTATGGAAATTTAAAGAACCTTACCTGCGCAGCGTGGCCTGCCCATATGACGCTGACCCGCAGCCGGTGCAGACGAAAGCGGTTAGCCTGGAAATTGTTGATCGGATGCTGGGAACCAACCTAATGACAGTACCTGCAGCGGGGGGAGCAGAAACCCGCCGAGATATTCGGGTGTTGGAGCGGACCGCCACTGGACGCCCGAAAACCGTGCGGGTAGGCGATAAGATCATACCGGCAACGGTGATGCGCGATCTTTTGGAATTACGCTCTACCGATTTTACCTGGAAAATAGAAGGAAACCGTGTTGTATTTACCACCAGGGGGTACGGCCACGGCGCAGGCCTCTGCCAGTATGGGGCCAAAG
>JBFMEJ010000438.1:0-1696 GCA_040753275.1 Bacillota bacterium | reverse complement strand
TTTTCCCGTTTTCCTTGATAGCTTACCACGTATTCTTGTGGTAGGTGCCGGTACTCCCGGCGCTCCAGGTAGATGACCTTGGAAATCACCGGCTTTTGATTGCTGGCCGTTAAAAGAGCGTTGTAGATGTGCATTCGTTGGGGTAGATCCCTTTCGTGACGAAGCTGAAAATCCAGGTGAAGGATGTACTCCTGCTCTTCATCCTGCAAACCGTAGACGAAATCGAGCCTCTTTTCCGGCAGGTTGATCTCCGGGTTTTCAATAGTTTCAAAGGCAAGGTTTTCTACCGACCCCATGGCTAAAACAATAAATGCCTTTGGGTATTGTTTGGCCAGAACCTTTAAACTGCGGTCAATTACGTTTCTTACCGCCATTGGCTACCCCCTTTATGGCGTCTTTCCCGGTGAGGCAATTCCTTTTTAATATTTTACCACATCCTGATCGGGTGGCAAGAAAAATTCAGCAGGGGACTAAAGCTTGGGTTTTGCTCAACATTTTTTCTGAATTTCTAAATTGATAGAGGAGCCACATCCATAATCCAGTCTTGGCTGTCAAGAGTGTACTGTGAGGGGCGAAAAAATAAAAAAACCGGAAGAGAGATTCTTTCCGGTTATTTTTATCCTTCTTTTTACCTTCTACCGGTAGCTCATCTGGCGGTTTTGGGCCAGGCATTCCCGGCAGTAAACGGGCTTTCTCCCGGTGGGTTTGAAAGGTACCACGGTCTGGGCGCCGCAATTGGAGCAGAAGGCTTCGTACATCTGGCGGCCGGGCGACCCGCGCCGTTCTTCTTTGCGCCGCTGGCGGCAGTCCCGGCAGCGGCTGGGCTCGTTGGTCAGCCCCTTTTCCGCGTAAAACGCCTGCTCGCCGGCGCTGAACACAAAGTCGGCGCCGCAGTCCTTGCATTTAAGCACTTTGTCTTCGTAAAACATAGAAAAAAATTCTCCTCCTTGAAAGATTAGGTTACTGGTTTAGGGACCCAAACAAACCTTCTTCCTATCCAAACCAGCTTTTCAAGGAGAAGAATTGTTGCCGGTTACCTAAAAACCAGTTTTTCAAATTATAACACAAAGCATCGCGACTGTCGAGACCATGAACGGTTATTTTTTTACTTCGCCTGGAAAACACCCCTGCTTAAAAAGCCTGCAGCCACCGGGCAACGACCCGCCAGACCTGCCGGTAATGCTGTGAAAACTGGTGATCGGCCCCGTCGATCAAGGCCAGCTGTTTTGGTTCTCCGGCTGAACGGTAGATGGCTTCCGCCTCGGCGGGCGGTACCAGTTCGTCCTTTGTGCCGTGAACAATCAGCAGGGGGCGGGGAGATAAACGCCCCGCGTCGGCGATGACGTTGTATTGCTGGAGATCTTCCAGGAAGCTTTTTTTCAGGTAAACAACTCCCTGTTCTCCAGCCAGGCTGATCCGGTCGCCCTCGTCGTCGGAAAGGCCGGTAAAAAGTTCGGTTAGCCGGGCGGGCGCGGCCCAGGTGCAGACGCCGGCCGCAGTCTGATCTCGGGCGGCCTGGCAAATCACCGTCGTTCCACCGAAACTCCGGCCCAGGGTGACTATTTTGGAAAAGCCTTTTTGTTTGCACCAGTCAAGGGCGCAGCTTAAATCGTCAACCTGCCCGGTGAGAGTAAGGTCTTCAAACAGACCTTCGCTTTCCCCGCACCCCGCAAAATCAAACAAAAATGTTGACCAC
>JBFMEJ010000437.1:0-1709 GCA_040753275.1 Bacillota bacterium | reverse complement strand
TCCGCTGGCGTCTTTGCAGCAGCGAAACGGAGGCATGGCCCGTTTCAATAAAGATCTCTACCGCCCGGGGCAAAAGCTCGTCTTCCGGTTCCAGCGAACCGGCCTCCTTTTTTGCTTCCCCCGAAAAGCGCAGTTCGTAATCCGGGCAGGCCTGCTTCTTTAAGAACGAAACCAGGGCCTCCACTTCCCGGTCGGATAAGTAAGCCCCCTGCAGCCGGATTGGTTTGGGCGCCCCCACGGGATAAAAAAGCATGTCCCCCCTGCCCAGAAGTTTTTCCGCCCCCGCCAGATCGAGAATCGTGCGGGAATCAATCTGGGAAGAAACGGCAAAAGAAATCCGGGAAGGGATATTTGCTTTAATCAACCCCGTGATCACGTCCACCGACGGGCGCTGGGTAGCCACCACCAGGTGAATCCCGGCAGCGCGGGCCATCTGGGCCAGGCGGCAAACAGCGTCCTCCACGTCGGCCGGGGCCACCATCATCAAATCGGACAATTCGTCAATAATGATCACCAGCAGCGGCAACAACGGTTTTCCCGCCCCTGCCTGACGGCGCAAACTGTTATAGCGGTTGATATCCCGCACCCCCTCGGCGGCAAATAATTCGTAGCGATATTCCATTTCCTTCACCGCCCAGCGCAGGGAAGTGGCCGCCTTTTTCGGATCGGTCACCACCGGGGAAACCAGGTGAGGGATGCCGTTGTAATTGCTTAACTCCACCATTTTGGGGTCGATAATTAAAAACTTTACTTCTTCCGGCGTGGCTTTAAACAAGATACTGGCAATTAAGGTGTTCAGGCAGACGCTTTTCCCCGAACCCGTAGCGCCGGCAATCAATAAATGAGGCATTTGGGCCAGATCGGCCACCACCGGTTGGCCGGCAATGTCCTTCCCCAGGGCGACCGTCAACCGGGAAGCGGCGCTTTGAAATTCTTCCGTCTCTAAAAGTTCCCTTAAGTGAACCGTGGAAATCTCCCGGTTGGGCACCTCGATCCCCACCGCCGCCTTGCCCGGAATCGGGGCCTCGATGCGCACGTCGGGGGCGGCCATGCAGAGGGCGATATCGTCAGCCAGTCCGACGATCCGGCTCACCTTTACCCCGGGGGGAGGCTGGATTTCGTAACGGGTGATGGTGGGGCCCCGGGATACCTGGGTGACTTTTGCCTTCACGCCGAAGTTTTGGAGGGTTTCCTCCAGAATGCGGATGTTTTCCGCAATATCCTTATTTGCCCGGACAGCCCGCGGGCGGCCGGGTTTGGCTAAAATGTTCAGGGGCGGCAGCTGGAACCCCGGAGATTCGGCCGTGGCCGAACACTCCGCCTCGCCCGGCCAAAAATCAGCCGCCGGAGGCCCGGAAGCATGCTTTTTTCCGGGCCTTACGACGATTACGGGGCCGGGTTCCCGTTTTGGCCCGACAACATCTTCTTTTTCCGGAGGGCCCCCTTCCCAATCCACGCTTTCCGGACCGCTGCGGTCAATGATCACCGGCTGAACGGGGGGTTCGCCGGGTTCTTCCTCCGTAAAAAGAAAGGAGGTGCAAGATTTTCGGAAAAGAATCCCTAATTCGATTGTCTTTTGCCATATTTTTTCCCCGAGGGTATTGAGCGATAAATTGGTGCTCAACAGAATCCCGATCAAAACGAGGGTGGCCAGAACCACGTACATTCCCGTTGTCCCGAAGGAGCGTTCTAAAAGGTAGCCGCAAAGC
>JBFMEJ010000436.1:0-1715 GCA_040753275.1 Bacillota bacterium | reverse complement strand
AAGGGATGATCGTTTCCGGCATGGCCGTTCCGACCGCCGCCAGGATACTCCCGATCGTTCCTTCATTCAAACATAATTTCCGGCCAAACCATTCGATCCCGTTGGTAAAAAAGCCCGCCCCGACCAGAATAACGCCCAGGCTGGTGATCAGCACGGCAACGTCAAAGAGCATCTTTAATCCCCCTGTCGAGCCGGTTTAAAAGCATTTCCCTTGCCTCCGCCACCATATAAAGAGACCCGGTGATGCAAACAACCTCGTCCCGGCGGGCAATCCGGAGAGCCTTCGCCACGGCTTCCCGGATGGCTTCGATGGCGTACACTTCCCGAACGTGGCGCCGCGCCTCGGCAGCCATGCTCTGCCAGTCCTGCGCCCGGGGGCTGGCGGGTTTCGTGACCACAACCGCCCTGACCCGGGGAGCAAGTTCCTGGACCACCCTGGCCCGTTCCTTGTCCCCCAGCATCCCCAATACAAGTATTATGCCCCTGCGGGGAAAATAATCATCCCACGCCCGGCGTAAAGATTTCGCCCCGGCGTAGTTGTGGGCGCCGTCGATGACGACCAACGGTTCCCCGGGAAAAATTTCCAGGCGGGCGGGCCAATAGGTGTTTATCATCCCCCGGTAGATGGCTTCCCGGGAAATCCCGTACCCTTTTTCGATCAGCACTTCGGTGGTGGCCACGGCGGTGGCCGCGTTCGCCAACTGATGCCGGCCCAGCAGTGGCAAAAAGAGGTTTTCATAATTGCCTTGCCGGCTCTGCACCGTGAGATGCTGCCCGGCAAGGGAAAAATCATTCAGTTGATAGCGCACCTGCCGGTCAAACGGGAAAACGGTTTTTTGCCCGGCGTCCAATACTCCGATTAAAGGAGCCTGTTTTTCCCGGGCAACTTCCCCGATTACCGCCAGGGCCTCGGGATCGTCCGCGGCGGTAATTACCGGCACCCCCTCTTTAATAATTCCCGCTTTGACGGCGGCGATCTCCCTGACGGTGCGTCCCAGGTAATCCATGTGATCCATGGCTACGTTCGTAATTACCGACACTAAAGGCCGCTCCACCACGTTAGTCGAATCGATCGCCCCGCCCAGGCCAACCTCTAAAACCAGGAAATCAACCTGCTCCTCGAAAAAATACTGGAAGGCCAGGGCCGTACTGACTTCAAACTCCGTGGGGTGTTCAAAACCTTCCGCGACCATGCCGTCTAAGTACGGACGCAGCCCGGTAATAAGCTGCGCCACCCGCCGGTGCGAGATCGGCCTGCCGTTAATGATGTAACGTTCGGTATAACTGTGCAAATGGGGAGACGTAAAGGTTCCTGTTTTATACCCGGCGGCCCGCAAAATGGAAGCGACCATGGCCAGGGTGCTCCCTTTGCCGTTGGTTCCGCCGATGTGGATAACGCGCAAAGATAAATGGGGGTTGCCCAGCCTGCGCAGGAGTTCGCGAATGCGGCCCAGACCGAAATTAAAGCCGAACTTCGTCAGGTTTTGCAAATATTCCATTGCTTCTTCGTATTCCAACCGCCGGATCCCTCTCAAGACAGGAATTAAGGGTCATATCTTTTTAATTTTGACGATCATTTTAAAAATCCTACCACATTAATTTTTAAAATCATAGCAGGAATTTTTAACCTCTAAATTGAAATAAATCTGTCGAATGAGGACTTATAATGATCAAAAATACCAAGGGGGTAGAAAAGTGGGCAAATGTAGTAGAAA
>JBFMEJ010000435.1:0-1723 GCA_040753275.1 Bacillota bacterium | reverse complement strand
AGGCGATAAAGCGGATAAAAAGGAGCAGATAAAAGCACCCGGGAGAAAGAAAAAGAGGCCTCTCCACCCTCTCCCTTTTTGACCGGTTGAACGCTAATCCGGCGGCAGCCTCCCGCCCGCCCGGCAGCCGGCCGCCGGATTTGCCGCCGGGCGGTGCGGCCGGCAAGCTTAATAAAGGCTCTGGTTGGATAGGCGCGGCTTTTTGTATTTCTTTTGAATCGTAAATTGCCGGCCGCAGAAGGAGCACTGGTAAGTGCCGAAATTTTCCACGGCCCGCGTGCTGTTGCCGCAGTGCGGGCAGGCGACGCTGTCGACCTCAAAAAGGGGCAGCCACATTAAAAGCGCGAAGCCGGCCAGTCCGGCCAACCCTCCCGCAACCCCGGCAGGCAGCTGGAGCAGCAGACCCAGCTCCGAAATCAACACAACGACTCCGCCAAAGATCAAGATCCTGACTAAAATTAACATTAATTCAAAACCAGTCGTTTTAACCTCTCCCGCACGGTCCATTTTTTGACGGCCCCCCTAAACTTTTTATAAACTTATTAGACACGAAAGGGGTAAATTCCTTCCTGGCGGGCAGGAAAATTAGTCTTTGCAGGAGAAGGATATGGTTAAATTTTTCATAAATTTGACGAAATAGGTATTAAGAGGGGTGGGGACAGGTGGATGAACCAAAAGAAACAGCTTTCGAAGTGACCATCGCTAAAGATAAGCTGGCGGCTTATATCTCTGTGCCCCAATTCACGATGAAAGTAGACCGGGAGGAAATTTACCGGGCGCTGGAGGCGGCCGGAGTCGTTTACGGCCTGAAGCATGAAGTGATCGAGTCTTTTTCGGCGAGCCCCCAGGAAGAGCCCGTTTTGGTTGCAGAGGGTCTGCCTCCGCAGCCGGGCAAGGACGAATTCGTGGAATTGCTTTTTGTGAACGTGGCGGAGCCGGGCGAAAAACCCGAAGCCGAAAAAATAGATTTCCGGGAAACGAGCACCATTGTTTCGGTGGAGGCGGGCGCCGTTCTGGCTGTTAAACACCCCTCCAGCCCGGGCACGGCAGGAAAAGGCGTGACGGGCGAGGACATTCCTCCCCCCGCGCCGAAAGTGGTGGAATTGCGGGCGGGGAAAGGGGTAGAGATCCGGGAGGAAGGCACGCAGGCGGTAGCGCTGGTGAACGGCCGCCCGTGGGCGAAAGAAACGGCGGCTGCCTGCACGGTAAACGTGGATCCCCTGCTCATCCACAAGGACGACGTTTCGATTAAAAGCGGAAATATCCGGTTTAAGGGGGATGTAAAAATCCTCGGGGACGTGCGGGAAGCGATGGAGGTGTGGGCTTCGGGCAGCGTCGAAATAATGGGTATGGTTACCAGGGCGGCGGTAAACAGCGGAGGGAAGCTGATTGTTCACCGCGGAGTGATTAACAGCCGCCTGAAGGCCGGGCGCCACTTTCCGGGGGCGCGAAAAATCGCCTTCCTGCTCCAGGATCTGAAGGCAAACCTGGAACTGCTGGATAAGGCCCTGGCCCAAATCAAAGAAAGAAAAGATTTCGAGCTCCGCGATGCGGATTTCAGCCGCGTGGTGGTTGCCCTGCTGGATACAAGATTTAAAGAGATTCGTTCTTTGGTGAAGAACGCAGTCATGCAAATCGCCTCCCTGCGCAATCAAAACCTGCCGGAGGAAATCGTCAAGCTGGCTAAATCCCTATCCTGCCTGACCGGACTAAACCCTTTGAC
>JBFMEJ010000434.1:0-1733 GCA_040753275.1 Bacillota bacterium | reverse complement strand
CTTCCACAACCGGAAGGGCAAGAAAAGACCGGAGACATTCCTGGAGTCCGGCGTCGCTAATTTCTCCGGAAAGTTCGGCTTCCACGGTGTAGCCGGCCTTTTCCAGGGCCGCCATCAACGAAGGCGCGTCGTCCCTGACCGGCTGTACCTCCTTAATCCGAACCCCGGGCGGAAAAACTCTGCTTAACCGGAAAAAGATTTCTCTTGGGGATATATTTTGCTCCAATTCAAGATCTAAATATTCCTTTTCCCCCGCCATCCCAACGGGGAGCGGCGCGGCAAAACTAAACCGCGGGCGGGGGTTAAACCCCTGCGAATAGAGCATCGGCAGCCCCGCCCGGCGCAGGGCGCGCTCAAAATTGCGCACCAGATCCAGGTGCGACCAGAACCTGGCCGGGCCTTCTTTGCTAAACTGAACCCTGTACCGGGGCAATTTTTTTTCCTCCCGCCAGCTCCGGTTCAATTTCCAAAGCTACACACAATCCGCAGCCGGAGCACTTTCCCTCCCGGCAGTCAACGGTCGGCCTCCCTGCGAGCGCGCGCTGATGCTCCCGGAGGAGATACTTTTTGGAAACGCCGGCATCGATGTGCTCCCAGGGCAAAAGGTCGCTGTAAGCATACCTCCGGTAGGCATACCAGGCCGGGTCGATCCCTGTCCGGGCAAACGCCTCCTGCCAGAGATCGAAGCGAAAACACTCCGACCACCCGTCAAAACGGCAACCCAGGCGCCACGCTTCCGCCAGCGCCGGCCCCAGGCGCCGGTCCCCGCGCGCCAGCACCCCTTCCAAAAAACTCATCCGGGGATCGTGCCAGCGAAAAACAATTCCCCTGGTTTTTAACAAATTTTTGAGGAGCACCTGCTTTTCACCTAATATATCCATTGTTTCCATCGGCTCCCATTGGAAGGGAGTATGGGGTTTGGGGACGAAGCAGGATACGCTCACCGTGACGGTCAGTTTGCCCCGCGGAACGCCCAGGCGCCGCCCCGTTTCGAGTACCTTATGGGCCAGCGCGGCGATGCCTTCTACATCGGCGCGGGTTTCGGTGGGCAGGCCGATCATAAAGTACAGCTTAACGGCATTCCAGCCCGCGGCAAAGGCGCTTTCCACCGCCTGCAAGAGGTCTTCCCCGGTAACTCCCTTATTGATCACGTCCCGCAGGCGCTGCGTCCCCGCCTCCGGCGCAAAGGTCAGGCCCGCCCGGCGGACGCGGCTGACCTCCCGCGCCAGGTCCACCGAAAAGGCGTCCACCCGCAAAGAGGGAAGGGAAATGTTGACCTTCTGGTCGGCAAATTCGGCAAGCAGTTTTCGAACCAGTTTCTCTACCTGGGAATAGTCGGCAGTGCTCAAGGAAACCAGCGAAATTTCATCGTAGCCGGTATTTTCGACCAGCTGCCGGGCCTGCTCCAGGAGCGTTTCCACGCTCTTTTCCCGGACGGGACGATAAAGCACCCCGGCCTGGCAAAAGCGGCAACCCCTGGTGCAGCCCCGCATCACCTCCAGCATAATCCGGTCGTGCACCACTTCCGTAGAGGGGACAATGAACGCCGCCGGGAAGGGGGCGGCGTCAAAATTTTTGACTGCCCTCCTGGTGACCCGTTCGGGGACGCCTTCTTTCACCGGTTGAAGGCCGCCTATTTTTCCATCCGGTTGATATTTTACCAGATATAAAGAAGGAACGTAAACACCGGCTACCCCGGCTGCCCGCAGAAAAAACCGGTCCCGGTCGCGGTC
>JBFMEJ010000433.1:0-1740 GCA_040753275.1 Bacillota bacterium | reverse complement strand
GAGGCCTGCAGGGCGTCGCACACGTATTCCACCATCAGCCGGGGGCCGATCGGGATTAGCGCCTCGTAGGACGCGGAACTGCACTCCTTCAGCAGGCCATCGTTCGGGCTGCCGGCCAAAACTACCGCGCCCACCACGGTCACTCAGCCTCCCGCAGGGCGCTCAACAGGCTTTGCTCGGCGTTCTCGATATGTTCCCTGGCCAGTGCCTGGGCCAGCTCCACATTCCGCTCACTGATTGCTTCCACAATTTTGCGGTGCTCCTCAATGGCCGTCTTCGTCCGCCCGGGCTGGGCCAGGGAAGTGGTCCGGAAACGCTGGATCTGCTCCTGCAGGTTCGTGATCAACTGCGTCAGCCGCTGGTTGCGGCTAGCCCGGTAGATGATTTCGTGAAAGTTGGTGTCGGTCCGCACCACCGCGTCCAGATTGCTGCCGCTGGCCTCCGAAATTTGCACCAGCGCCCTCTCCAGCTCCTCCAGCTCCTGGTCGGTAATTCTTTCCGCGGCCAGGCCGGCCGCCAGGCTTTCCAGGGCGGCCCGCACTTCAAAAACATCGACGATGTCTTTTACCGAAATGCCCGCCACATACGCCCCCTTGCGGGGAATCATAACGATGAGGCCCTCCAGCTCCAGTTTACGCAGGGCTTCCCGGACCGGGGTGCGGCTGACGCCCATTTCCTCCGCCAGTTGAATTTCCATCAGCCGCTCGCCAGGTTTGAGCCGGCCCTGGATGATCGCGTCCCGCAGCGTTTCAAAAACGACGTCCCGTAAAGGCTGGTAGTTGTCCAGCTTGATGGGGATAAATCTCGGTTGTTCCATAATAATTCCTCCGCAGTGAATTTTTCTACAATTTTACTTGAAATCAAAAAATCCTGCAAGTAACCCGCCCCATTAAGGACGGCAACCGGAAAATCAATAATCTTATTTTCAGTCAGGCGGTGACGGTGACCAGGACCGTGCAGTTGGGGGGAAGTTTTAAGCGGCCGGCCGCTTTTTGGGCCTGCTCCTCGTTTATCCAAAGGCCGAAAACTGTGGGCCCGCTGCCGCTCAAACAAGCTCCCAGGGCCCCCGCTTCCAAAAGGGCTTTTTTGATGCCCCTTATTTCCGGGTAAATGTTGGCGATCACGGGCTCGAAGACGTTTGCCAGCAGGCGGCCGATGGCGCCGGCGTCTTTTTTTGCCGCGGCGGCAAGCATGGCCTGAAGATCGGGCCGATCCGCCTGATCCGGCCGGGCGCCGCCGCCCATCCGGTCGTACAACTGATACGCCCGGGCGGTGGAAACGCCAAAAGGCGGTTTCACCAGGACCACTCCCAATCCCTGCAGGCGGGGCAGCGTTTCCAGCGCTTCCCCTTTGCCGCGGGCCAGAGCCGTTCCGCCGGCAAGGCAAAACGGAACGTCGGCGCCCAGCCGCGCCCCCAGGGACATTAACTCTCCGGGGGTTAAACCGAGCCCCCACAACCTGTTCAGACCTTTTAAAGCGGCGGCGGCATCCGCCGATCCCCCGGCCAATCCGGCCGCCACGGGGATCTTCTTCCGGAGATAAATCTTCGCCCCGCCTTTCTTCCCCGTCCCTTCCATCAGCAGCCGCGCCGCCCGGTAGACCAAATTGTCCTCCCCGGCGGGCACTTCCGGATGGTCGCAGGCCAAAAAGATCCCGTCCTCAGCCGGCGAAAACACCAGGCGGTCGCAGAGCTGCAGGGTTTGCATAACCGTTTCGATCTCGTGGTATCCGTCCGGGCGC
>JBFMEJ010000432.1:0-1750 GCA_040753275.1 Bacillota bacterium | reverse complement strand
ATCACGATAGAGGACCCGGTGGAATATATACTGGAGGGCATCAACCAGATCCAGGTAAATGTAAAGGCGGGGGCGACCTTCGCCACCTATTTGCGGTCCATTCTGCGCCAGGACCCGGACGTGATCATGATTGGCGAGATACGCGACCTGGAGAGCGCGGAAATTGCCGTGCGGGCGGCCACTACCGGTCACCTGGTGCTCTCCACCCTGCACACCAACGACGCGCCGGGAGCCATTACCAGGCTCATCGACATGGGTATCGAACCGTTTATGGTTGCTTCCGCGGTGATCGGGGTAGTCTCCCAGCGTCTGGTGCGCCGGGTATGCGCGGTCTGCCGGCAGGCATACACTCCCGATGAGGCGGAAATTGCTTTTGCCGGATTGAAACCCGATGACGTTCTTTATTTCGGCATCGGTTGCGAAAAATGCAACTATACGGGTTACCGCGGCCGGGAAGCCATTCACGAGGTTCTGGTGGTGTCAAGCACACTGCAGAACCTGATTTTAAAAAGGGCCTCGGCTGAAGAATTAAGGCAGGCGGCGCGGCGGGAGGGGATGGCCACCTTAAAAGAAGACGGCGTAAAAAAGGTGCTCCAGGGGATTACCACCATAAAGGAAATAATGCGCGTCGCCTACCGGGAGGAAAAATCATGAAGGCCGTCGAAATAATTACCCAGGCCGCCAGAATAGGGGTCTCCGATGTGCATATCACCGTGGGCCGGCCGCCCGTTTACAGGCTGCACGGGACGCTTTTCCCTCTGGATGCGCCGGAGCTAAAAGGAAAGCTGGACCTTTTGAGCCCGGCAGAAATAAAGGTTCTTTTGCCGGAAGATACGGACGCGCTGGCGCGCGAAATAATGAATGAAGCCCAGCTCGAAAAGTTCAAGGAAAAGGGAGAGTTTGACTTTTCCTATTCCGTGCCCGGCGTTACCAGGGTGCGCGTAAATGTCTTCCGACAGAGAAACAGCACCGCCCTGGTGATGCGCCTGCTCAACACCCGGATACCATCTTTTCAGGAGCTGGGCCTGCCCGAGGTGCTGGCCTACCTGGCCCGCCGGCCAAACGGCCTGGTGCTGGTCACCGGCCCCACCGGCAGCGGCAAATCCACCACGCTGGCGGCAATGATTGATTTAATCAATAGAGAAAAAAGGTTGCATATATTAACTTTGGAAGACCCGATCGAATACCTGCACAGGCATAACCTGTGTATCGTCAACCAGCGCGAGATAGGCCAGGACACGCAGTCGTTCGCAGCGGCCTTAAGGGCGGCCCTGCGCGAGGACCCGGACGTAATCCTGGTGGGCGAAATGCGTGATCTGGAAACTATTGCCATCGCCATCACCGCCGCTGAAACGGGGCACCTGGTGCTGGCCACCCTCCATACTTCCAGTGCGGCGGAAACGATCGACCGGGTGATCGACGTTTTTCCGCCCAGCCAGCAGCAGCAAATCCGCATTCAGCTGGCCAACACCATAGAGGGAATTGTTTCTCAGCAGCTGATTCCCCGGACCGATAAACCCGGCCGGGTGGTGGCCCTGGAAATACTGGTGGCCACCCCGGCGATCAGAAACCTGATCCGGGAGGGCAAGACGTTCCAGATCCCTACGCAGTTGCAGACCGGCGCCAGGTACGGAATGCAGACGCTGGATATGTCCTTGCGGACGCTCTATCAGAAGAAGATGATCAGCAAAGAAGAAGTTTTAAACCGGGCTCATGATCCAGAAACCATCATTAGGAGCATGGGTAGTTA
>JBFMEJ010000431.1:0-1751 GCA_040753275.1 Bacillota bacterium | reverse complement strand
ATCAGCCATTAATGTTGGCGAAATTTTTTACCGCCTGCATAAAAGTGGTAAGAGTAAAGTTGCTGCCTCATTTTTATCTGACATCAAAAGAAAGGTGTTTCCCTGGCAGGTAGTGCCAGCAACTAATACGCGTGTTTGGGAAGCAGCAAAATTAAAGGGTGAGTATAGGATCTCTTATGCTGATGCTTTTGCTATGGCTTTGGCCAGGGAAACAGGGGGAGAGATTGTCACGCGGGATCCGGAAATAATTGCAGTTTGTAGTGGGGGTCGTTTTTTACTGGATCAGATACCTTCAGAATGGCCGCCTCCCGCGAATGCACGTAAATAAATCTCCCGGACTCTCCCGGGCTCGACCGATATACTTAAACTGCAAAAGATTGGACCTGGGTCCCGGACCTCTACACCCTTACCTTCTCCCGTTCCTTGCGTTATACTCCATACGGCAAAATATGCAAAACGTAAAGGAATTGCAAATCCGGGTAGTCTCCTTTTTCCTCCAGAGCCGAAAGCCATTCCACGTAGGTTTTCGGGTACTGTTGGCCTTGCCGGCGGGCAAGTTCGGCGAGGGCCGGGATGCCGCCGGATAATTTCACCGCTTCGCGGAGGATGTCTTGCCCGGTGCCCGTTTTCTCCAGTAAATCAATCCAGTCGGAGAGGAACTGACGGAAATCCGGCAGCAGCTCGGGTCCGGCCGCGTTGATCTCCTGCAGGCTCACCCGGCCGCCCGCCCAGTACCGGCTTTCCTGCACGGCCTCCAGCAGCCTGGCCGGACGCCGGGCGGGTGGCGCGGCCAGGTAGACGGCGCGCAAGTAACATAACCGCGCCTCTTCCAGGTCGGTGGCGAGCATTTCGGCAGGGTCCGGGTGCCCCGGCAGGTGACCCGGCTCCTCCCCTATGGCCAGAATCGCAAACAGCCCGGCGTAGGCTTCTTCCGCCAGTTTATAGTCGCTGTTTAAAAGGGCGTAATTCTATAAGTATGTAGTATTTTCAATGTACGGTGGTAAGAAATAGTATAGGAAGGTAATAGCAAGAAAAAGTACTAAAGGTGAAACTCGGAGGCATTGACAAGCAGTATATTTTGCTGTTTTCCTGCTTCTTCCTGTAATTCCTCAGTGAAGCCGCTGCGGGCGAAGAGGGCGTAAAAAATCTGCGGGGGGCGTTCGAAAAGCGGCAGCACGGCTTTGATTTTGTGTTGGAGCCCGGCCAGCACGTTCGCTCCCACTGGTTTTACCCACCATTTGCATTCGGCTGCCAGGATGGCTGACTCATCCTCGCTGATGGCCAGCACATCGATCTCGTTCTTGCCGTCCCACCAGGACCCGATGCGGGATGGGTAAAAAGGGAGTTTTCCCTGCCGCCCCAACAGGCGCAGGTGACGGCGGCAGATCCCTTCGAAAACCAGGCCGACAAATTCCGGGAAGTAAGGCTTGATCCTGGTCTCCAGCACGCGTTCTCCCTCGCCTTCTTCTAATTCACTCCGGTGGGGATAAACGAAACGAAACCAGAACCGCAGGAACTGATCCTTTAATCGGTAGATTCCCCGCCGGCTTTTGTGCGGCTGTTTTTCGGTAACCGGCGCCAGTCGCTGGATTAAGCCGAGATCCCGGAGAATATCCAGGTAGCGGGAGGCGGCGCTCCGGTCATGAAAACCCGCTGTCTGGGTAATTTCGTTTAAGCGGGTTTTTCCGTGGGCGACGGCCTTCAAGACGGCAAAATAATTGGCTGGTTCCCGTAATTCCTGCATTAGAAGA
>JBFMEJ010000430.1:0-1755 GCA_040753275.1 Bacillota bacterium | reverse complement strand
AGGCGGGAGAAGAATATTCCTGATGATTTTCCACGGGTTGATTATTCTTTTGCTGCCATGATAATTTTTATCATAACCCACGGATGAAAATGTTGCCGCGTTGTTTTCCTGCTCCAATTATTTGTTTAACTCCTGCCTTCCCTCCAGGGCCCTGGTCAGGGTGATTTCATCGGCGTATTCAATGCTGGCCCCCACCGGCAGGCCGTGGGCGAGGCGGGTGACTTTCACCCCCAGCGGCCTGATCTGTTCGGCCAGGTAAAGGGCGGTGGCGTCGCCCTCTATGGTGGGGTTGGTCGCCAGGATCACTTCTTTTATCTGCCCTTCCTGCAACCTGTTCATCAGTTGTTGAATGGTCAACTGATCGGGCCCCGGATTATCCCGCACGGAGATGGCACCGTGCAAAACGTGGTAAAGCCCCTTGTAAGCCCGCACTTTTTCTATGGCCAGGACGTCTTTGGGTTCCTCGACCACGCAAAGCACCTCGCGGTTGCGGCGCGGGTCGGCACAGATTGGGCACATTTCGGCATCGGTCAGGTTGGCGCAAAGGGAGCAGTAACGAATGTTTTTTCTGGCCTCCAGGATGGCGTTGGCCAGGTTTTCCGCCGTTTCCGAAGGGGCGTTCAACAGATAAAAAGCCAGGCGCTGCGCGCTTTTGGGTCCGATTCCGGGCAGCCCGGCCAGTTCACTGATCAGGCGCGCCAGGGAGCCGCTGGATAATTTCACGCCCTTCCCCCCTAAAACAGGCCAGGGATATTCAGATTACCAGTAAACCTGCGCATCTCATTGTTGACCATTTCCCGGGACTGGTTGAGCGCTCCGTTCACCGCCGTTAAAATGAGGTCTTGCAGCATTTCAATGTCTTCGGGATCGACCGCCTCGGGTTTAATCTCGATGGCCACCAGCTCTTGCTTTCCGTTAGCCACCGCTTTCACCGCCCCGCCGCCGGCGGTGCTTTCCACGGTGCGGCCGCCCAGTTCTTCCTGCAGCTTCAGCATTTCGGCCTGCATCTTTTGGACCTGTTTCATCATTTTCTGCATGTTCATCCCCATGGCTCTTCCTCCTCACTCTTTTTCCTTGCTGGTTTTCCTTACTCTTCCTCCTTGACTTCTTCCAGAACGCCAAATAAGGACAGTGCTTCGCCAGTCTTCAGTTCTTTATTGCGCAGGGAAAAATCCGCCTCCGGGGGGCGCTCCCCGGAGACAAGGCGCACCTGCCACTGCTGCAGAAAAAAGGAATTCAAGGCAAAAGAAATTTCCCTTAGTTTACCTTCCAGGTATTGTTTGTATAACTCGTGTTCCTTTTCAAAGGCAATGCTTAAAGTGCCGTCGCGCAGCTGCTGGGGCCACCCGTACGCCAGAAAACTATACAGGGGCGGGTCTTTCTTCTTGAGGTTTTCCAAAAAACCGGCCCAGCGGGCGGTAAGCTCCCGGAACGCCTGCCCTTCCCGGCCGCCTTCCGCCATTTTTGAACCCGTTCCGCCGGCACTGCCAGCCGCCTCTTCTGCCTCCCGGCCGGCCCGGTGTCCCTCGCTTCCAGGGGTCTTCCCCGCCCCGGCAACCTTCTCCGCCCCGGAAGCTTTCTTTTCTTCTGCTTTTTCCCTTTCCCGGAAAGCCTCCCCGCCGGCCTGGCGAACAACTTCCCCGCTTCTTTCCCCGCGGCGATCCCGGGCACCCTTTTGATCCCCGCTTTTTTCGCCTTCCTTTGCAGCCTTTTCGGTGTTTTCCTTTCCGGTTTTTTCGGCTTCACCCTTCCCCG
>JBFMEJ010000429.1:0-1758 GCA_040753275.1 Bacillota bacterium | reverse complement strand
CTTCCCGCTTGCGGGCGACGGCCAGCAAATCGCCGCCGGCAAGCAATCTGACCGGCTGGCCGTTTTCCCAGCAATCGATCTCCTCGCCGGACCCGCTGATGCCCGCCGGGTACAGTCGGTTGCCGGATTTTACGGCCGGGACGGCCGTCGGTTTCACCTGCACGGCCGGCAGATGGGCAAGCGCTTCGGCCGGGCTCACCAGCACTCCGGACAGGCCGCCCCGCCGGTGCAGCGCGGCGATTTCCTCCAGCGGAAAAGCGTTTTCTAAGGTGAAGGGGCCGGCCCTGGTTCGCACCAGCGCGCTCATGTGGGCGCCGCAGCCCAGTTTTTCGCCCAGGTCGGTGCACAGGGCGCGCACGTATGTCCCGGCTGAGCACGAAAGCTCGATCACGGCGCGCGGCGTCCCGGTTCCCAAACCAGAAACGTCAACCAGCCGCAGGTCATAAATCATCACCGGACGGGGTTTTCGTTCTACTTCCAGACCTTGCCGGGCCAGTTCGTAAAGCCTTTTCCCCTGGTGCCGGACGGCCGAGGTCATGGGCGGAACCTGTTCAATGGGGCCTTGAAAATGCTTGAGAGCAGCAAGCAACTCCTCTTCAGTCAGGGCGGAAGCGTCGGCGGTGCGGATTACTTCCCCGAAGCTGTCGCCCGTGGCGGTGGCAATTCCGAAGGCAACTTCCGCCCGGTAAGCCTTGTCGCCCGGCAGATAACGGATCAGGCGGGTGGCCCTGCCCAGGCAGACCGGCAGTACCCCGGTCGCCCCCGGGTCCAGCGTGCCCGTGTGGCCGGCTTTCTTCACTCCGGTTAAACGGCGCAGGCAGTCGACCACATCGTGGGAGGTCATTCCGGAGGGCTTATGCACAATTAAAATACCGTCCAGGGCCGCGGCCATCAAGCCCCGCTCACCCTGATCTCTTCCAGCGCCGCCGCCACCACCTGCGCCTGCAGCGAGGGCAGTTCCCCCTCCAGCACGCAGCCGGCCGCGCGGATGTGGCCCCCGCCCCCGAAGCGCGTCGCCAGGCGGTTCACGTCCACCACTTCTTTCGACCGGAAGCTGATCTTATAGCGTCCGGGGGTAATTTCCCGGAACAAAAGGGCCACTTCCACCCCCCGCACGGAGCGGGCGTAATTGATCAACCCGTTGACGTGCTCGTCCCCGGCCCGCAAACTGTCCAGCAGCCTGCGGGTTACGCTCATCCAGGCCACCCGTCCGCAGGGAGTCAGGCCCAGGGTAGGCAAAACCGCCCCCAGCAACCTTAAGTGGGCCAGCGGTTTTTGTTCGTGGAGCTGGATATTAATCTCGTGCACCGGCGCCCCGTGTTCAATCAGCGCCGCCGCCCGGCGGTGGGTTTCCGGCGTTGTGTTTTCGTATTGAAAGGAACCCGTATCGGTAACAATCCCCGTATATAAACAGGCGGCGATCTCGGGAGTGATTTCCACTCCCAGCAGGGCGCACAGATCCTGCACGATCTCGGCTGTCGCCGCCGCCCGCGGGTCGATATAATTGTAGTGGGCAAAGGAATGGGAACTGACGTGGTGATCGATATTGCAAACGGTCAGGCGGCGCTCCAAAAAGGGGCGCAACACCCCCAGGCGCTCGGGAACGGAGCAGTCCAGAACCATGAAAGTGTCGTAATCGTCGCCCAGGGCGGTTTCCCCGGTTAAAAAATCCGCCGTCCCGGGCAAAAAGCGAAAAAGCTCCGGAACCGGGTCGGGCAGGGCCATGGTTGCTTCCTTGCCCAGCCGGGCAAGCGCCAG
>JBFMEJ010000428.1:0-1759 GCA_040753275.1 Bacillota bacterium | reverse complement strand
CGCCCCTGGCCGGAGTGGGAAACCAGATGGAGGCCGGCGTCCCGGAAAAAGTTTTAAACTTTTATTACCACCATTTCAACCAGCTTTATGCTTTTAAGGGCCTGCGCCGGTTTAAAGAAAAATTCGGTCCGCGCTGGGAGCCGCGCTACCTCATCTACACCAGCCCCCTCCTCCTGCCCAAGATAGCGCTGGCCATCACGACGGCCAACGCCGGCGGGAACCTGCTCTTTACCTACCTGGGGGCATGGTGGGAAAAACGCCGCAAAAAATGATGCCCGGGCAAAAAATTTTTTCATTATTTCGTCAGGAGATGATATAATTATTTCAAAAACCTGCGGACAGCTGAAGAAAAAATGTTTAACCGCCGACAACGCTTGCTCATTTTTCTTGCGCTGGCTGCCTTGCTCACTTTCGGCACGTATTTTTTGGGCGGCCACTTTCTCCCCTTTATTCTGGGAGGCGCCCTTTCTCTCTGCATCGAACCCCTGGTGGCGCGATTGGAACGCTACCTGAAGCTCCCCCGGAAGCTCGCTTCTTTTCTGGTTGTAACCGTCGTGGCGGCGATCCTGGCCGGACTGGCCTTGACCATCCCCGCCCTGGCGGCCAACGAAATCTTCCGGCTCGCGGGAAAGCTGACCTCCTCCACCAAAGAACTGGAGAGGCAAATTGGCTTTTTAACCAACCGCCTGCAGCTCTTCACCCTGAAGTTTCCCCCCTTTCTTTTCGAGTGGTGGCAAAAGGAGATGGCTGGCATCGGGCAGGCCATCTCTTCCGAAATGCTCGTTTTCAGCCGCAGCCTGATCGGATTTGCCATCGGCCTCCCGGGCAAGTTAATCATGCTCCTTTTTGCCTTTCTCGCCGCTTACTTTTTCAGTACCGGATTTCCGGTTTACCGCCGGCAGCTTTCCCTGGCCCTGCCGGAATCCTGGCGGGAACTGGCCGAAAATTTCGCCCGCAGCGTTTTTGCGGCCCTGACCGGATTTTTGCGGGCGCAGTTAATTTTAACCGGAATCGTCGGCCTGATTCTTTTAATCGGTCTTCTGATCATTGGCGCCCCTTACGCCCTGACCGTCGCGCTGCTGGCTGCGCCCTGCAGCATCCTACCGCTGGTGGGAACCGGCATCGTCCTGATCCCCTGGGCAATCTGGGCCGCCGTTTCGGGAAACAGTCTGTTCGCCGGTGAACTGCTCGGGCTGATGGTCGTCGCGGCCGTAGTCCGGCATCTGCTGGAGCCGAAAGTGCTGGGCGACGAGGTCGGCTTGAGCCCCCTGGCCATTTTAGTGATCATTTACGCCGGATACAGCGTTATGGGTCTAAAAGGCGTGTTCCTCGGCCTGATCCTGGGGGTGACCTACAAGGCGATCATGGCGAAATGATCTCGGGTTTTCCCTCCGCCGGTCCATAAAAATGTTCGGCAAAATAGCCCTAAAAAGACCCGAAAATAGCATACCGAAACTCACAAAAATTGCAAATAAGCAACAATGATTACCCTGCGGATCCCAAACCGTTGCTCCAATTTTTCTAAGGAGGCTTCCAGGGTTTTCCCTTCAAAGGTACTCCCGGGGAATAATTCGTAGCCAATGGGTCGGCCTTTGCAGTCCATGAGTAGGCCCAGTACTACCTGCACTTCGTTAAACTTGCCGGCCTTGCTGTAACCGAAATCTTTTAGGCAGTCGGCCTGACCACGAAGCGGCCAAGATATTCTCCGCCGTGCCCCTGGGGCAACAAACGGTTTCGATGCCTGAAAAACCGGCAGAAG
>JBFMEJ010000427.1:0-1760 GCA_040753275.1 Bacillota bacterium | reverse complement strand
TGGTGGCCAGCCGCCCCGGCAGCGAAAAAGTGGGCAAGGATCTGGGGGAAATTTTGGAGTTGCCCCCGACGGGGTTAATTATCAAAAGCAGCGATCACTTGGCCGAAGCCTTCAATGCAACTCGTCCGGATATGGTCATCGACTTTACCACCCCGGAAGCCAGCCTGCGGAACCTGAAAATTGCGGCGAAGAGCGGCATCCACCTGATTGTGGGCACCACCGGATACACGAGGTTTCAATTGGAAGCCCTGCGGTCTTACGCCGAAATGTACCGGGTCAGCCTGGTCATGGCGACCAACCTTTCTATCGGGATTAATGTGCTGATGCATGCGGCCCGGAAGATGGCCGCCATCCTGGGCGGGTTTGATGTAGAAATTATTGAGGAGCACCACCGTTACAAGAAAGATGCGCCTTCAGGCACGGCTTTGCGCCTGGCCCAGGCGGTGGCCCGGGAGATCGAAATCAACCCGGACAAGGGGCTTGTTTTCGGGCGGCACGGCAATAAAAAGCGGGATCAAAAAGAGATCGCCATTCACGCCGTCCGCGGCGGGGGAACAGTAGGGGTGCACAAAATCATCTTTATCAGCGACAACGAGCGCCTGGAAATTACCCACGAGTCGTTAAACCGCAACGCCTTTACAGATTGTCTGGTCCGGATCCTCGAATACGTGTATCTGCATCCCCCCGGCATTTACACGGTGGAGGAAATTTTAGGCCTGGAGCCGCCTGAAGAGGTTGTGGAGGAGGAAGTTTCTTAAGGGGCTTTTGGATCGCCAAAAAAATATTCCGCGTCGACAGTGGGGCCATCCCGGTAAGTTGTTTCGGGGTGGCCTTCGTAATAGCGGCGGGCCCGCTCGCCCACCGTTTTGCCCAGCCAGTAGTTGATCCCGCCGGCCAGAGCCAGGCCGGCCAGGGGGATGAGGCGTAAGATGGTGGAACGGGCCGTGGTGCGCACGCCCAGGGAGATGAGGAGCCTTTCCGCGGCGGTCGTAAAGGCTTCTTTGGACAGCTGGAGGACCACGGTGCGGGAAAGGCTGTTGCCCACGCTGCCGGCGCCGGCGGCCAGGACGAAGGCCCAGAAGGCTTCTTTCTGGTAACCGGGGCCGGTCAGGTCGCGGCCGTAAAGGGCGGCGATCTCCAGCACCAGGCGGGAGAGCAGGCAGGTGAGCAGCATAATGTCGGCGGCCACCCCGCCGAAAAGGGCGATCAGCGTCCCGACGCCGGGGATAATGGCCGGGACGGCGGTCAGCGCCCCCGTCAGGGCGCACTGAAAAGCCCTTTCGGAAATGATCATTTGCGCCAGGTCAGCCCGGGAAAACCCGGGATGGCGCTCTTTTAACCGTTTGATTTTCGCCTGGATTTCGCCGGCCGGCGGCGCGTTAAAAGGGTTGAAGCCGCGCATAAAACTCACCTCTCAAGAACACGCACAAAGGCAACGGGCACAAAGGCACAAAGTCGGTCGTCAGTCGTCAGGCAGCAGCCGTCAGGGCTTATTTTTACCCCTATCTACTGGCGGGGATTCTTCCCCCCGGTCAGCGTTCGGATGACGACGCCCGCTCCGGAGGCGGCCATGCTGAAAAATCCCTTGTGCCTGGTCAAGATGTCTTCCAGGGCGTTCAGCGCCCGGTCGATCTGTTCGTACGTCACGGTGAGCGGGGGTTCTAAGCGAATGACGTTAGGGTTGTTCAAGGTGTAGGCCGTGATGATGCCGTGTTTGTTCAGCAACTCGCCGGCCACCAGGCTTCCGGTGTATTCCCCGG
>JBFMEJ010000426.1:0-1764 GCA_040753275.1 Bacillota bacterium | reverse complement strand
CCGCCTCTAAAGGCTCGCCGGCCATCCAGTAGTAGATCCTCCCCCGGGGATCGGTGCGCTTCTCAAAAATGTTCACGTAGCGCCGGTTCCCCAGCCGGGTGATTTTCACGCCCAGGGGGCGCTCCGTCCCCGGGACGTTGACATTTAACAGCATGTTCCGGGGCAACCCCGCCTGCACCAACCGGGGGATTAACTTTCGGATAAACCCGCCGGAGGGGCTGAAGTCCTGGTAGCAGTAGCTGGCCAGGGAAACGGCCACCGCCGGGAAGCCGTTGATTACCCCTTCCATGGCCGCCGAAACGGTGCCCGAGTAAAGCACGTCCGTCCCCAGGTTGGGCCCCAGGTTAATGCCGGAAAGGACCAGATCGGGCGGGTCGGCCAGCAAATCCTCGATGGCCAGCTTGACGCAATCGGCCGGGGTACCGTCCACGGCCCAGCTTTGCACTTCGAAGCCGGGGATCCTGGTCTTTTTCGCGCGCAGGGGGCGGTGGACGGTGATGCTGTGGCCGGTGGCGCTGCGCTCCCGGTCGGGAGCCACCACCACCACTTCCCCAAGAGTGCTTACGCTATCCACCAGCACCCGCAGCCCGCGGGCGTGAATGCCGTCATCGTTGCTGATCAAAATGCGCATCGAAACCTCCGCAAACCGCAGCATAATAGCCCGCAAAATGGACCCTTTAGATTTCGTAAATTGTGATCACCATTACGTTTTTATCTTTATCTTTCGTCAGGCCGAACATTAGACGCTTGTGCTTCAAATTTTTATTTAAAAAATCCACTACCTTGTATAATTCGTCGTTCGGCTGAAAGACCCTGGTGGCAATCGGCTCCAGCCTGTCTTGTGAAGAATTTTCCGCGCTCAAAACAATCCTCCTTAATTCTTGATCAACGCCATTGCTTCCGCCCTGGTCGCTTCATTGCGCTCGAACAAACCCCGCACCGCGGAGGTCACGGTTTTCGATCCCGGCTTGCGCACGCCCCGCAAAGTCATGCACATATGCTCCGCTTCAATGACCACCAGCACCCCGTAGGGGTTCAGCTGGGTCATGATGGCGTCAGCAATCTGGGTGGTCAACCGCTCCTGCAGCTGGGGCCGTTTGGCGTACCCTTCCACCACCCGGGCCAGCTTGGAGAGGCCGGTGACTCTGCCGCTCCGGGGAATGTAGGCGACGTGGGCCATCCCGAAAAAGGGGAGCAGGTGGTGCTCGCAGATGGAGTACATGGGAATGTCCTTCACCAGAACCATTTCCTCGTGTTCTTCCGAAAAATATTTTTCCAAATGCCTTTGCGGGTCTTCCTCCATCCCGCAAAAGATTTCTTGATACATCCTGGCTACCCGCGCCGGGGTCTCGCGTAAGCCCGGCCGGTCCGGATCTTCGCCAATCGCCTCTAAAATCATCCGCACTGCGCTTTCAATCTTCGGCAGATCAATCATTTTCTCCTCTCCTTTACGACACGCCGAGCATCTTGTGGACCTGGGGAATTACCCTGACGTCGGAAAGGGATCCCAGGGCGCGCTCCTGGAATAAGAGCAAACGCTCCGGACCGATTCCCGGTTTGCCGTTCGTCCGGGTTACAGGCTGAATGATGAGCGGGATCTCTCCTGCTTCCTTGACCAACCCGACGGCCCGGTCAAATTCCTCAGGGCCAGTTTTTTCGTCAACCACTATTTTTACAAAAACCTGCTTTTGCCGGGCAACGGCCAGAAACTCCCGGTGCTTTTCCCAGAGGGGCGGCAGGCCCGCCGTGCCGGGCAGCTTGATG
>JBFMEJ010000425.1:0-1769 GCA_040753275.1 Bacillota bacterium | reverse complement strand
CCGTTCTCTTTCCGCGTTTATTTCCGCCACCAGGCGTTTGACGTCTGCTTCGTCCACCGCGCTTAACGCCGATTTTACCGGAACGCCCAGG
The DNA here is from genome assembly GCA_040753275.1 of Bacillota bacterium. Classification (GTDB taxonomy): domain Bacteria; phylum Bacillota; class Desulfotomaculia; order Desulfotomaculales; family Nap2-2B; genus JAIMBK01. The sequence continues at coordinate 1,678 of JBFMEJ010000425.1, read as the reverse complement.
GAAGCAAGCCTTTGCATAACTTCTTTGCTTTCTATCTTGAGTTCTTTTGCCAGTTCGTGCACCCGTTTTTTGACCATGAATTCACCTCCAAAAATCATGCTTCCTCGCCGAGCCCGTTCATCAAGTCCTCGATTACCTCCTTTGCCAGGGAACACTGCAAAGCTCTTTCAATGCTCCGCGCCTTGATCGCTTTCTGGACGCAAACCCGGTTGGGGCACACGTAAGCGCCCCGCCCCGCGCGCTTTCCGGTAGGATCGATGGCAATCTTTTCTTCCGGGGTGCGGACAATCCTGATCAGTTCTTTTTTCGGCTTCATTTCCCGGCACCCCACGCACATGCGCAACGGTACTTTTTTCACCCTGGCCATCGCAGCTCACCTATGCGTCGGCATAATATTCGGCGTACTCCTGCCGGTAAATTTCCTGGATTTGCGTTTCGCTCTTGATGTCGATTTTCCAGCCCGTCAGCTTTGCCGCCAGGCGGGCGTTCTGGCCGTCTTTGCCGATGGCCAGCGAAAGCTGGTAGTCGGGCACAATTACGCGCGCAATTTTTTCCTGCTCCCAGATTTCCACGGCGGTGACCTTCGCCGGGCTTAAAGAGGCGGCAATATACTTGGAATAATCGGGATTCCACTTGATGACGTCAATCTTTTCGCCGTTCAATTCACGAACAATGTTCTGGATGCGCGTACCCTTCGGCCCCACGCAGGCGCCCACCGGATCGACGTTTTCGTCCTGGGAGTAAACGGCGATTTTGGAGCGGTAGCCGGCTTCCCGGGCGATCCCTTTCAACTCTACAATCCCTTCGTAAAGCTCCGGCACCTCCAGTTCCAAAAGCCGCTTTAAAAGACCGGGGTGGGTCCGGGAAACGAGGATTTGCGGCCCTTTCGTGGTCTTCCTGACCTCCAGGATATAGGTCTTCAATCGGCTTCCCGGGCGGTAAACCTCCCCGGGCATCTGTTCCCCCGGAGTTAAAACAGCTTCCGCCTTCCCCAGCTCCAGGTAAATGTTCTTTTGCTCGGTGCGCTGGACGACCCCGGTCACAATGTCCCCTTCCCGGTTAGCATAATCCTCGTAAATCAGGTTGCGCTCCGCCTCCCGGATGCGCTGCATAACCACCTGTTTGGCCGTCTGGGCGGCAATGCGCCCGAAATTCCGGGGTGTGATTTCGGTTTCGATCACGTCCCCTACCTGATAATTGGGATCTTTCTGCCGGGCTTCGGCCAAAGCAATCTGAAACCGGGGATCCTCCACTTCCTCCACCACGGTCCGCTGGCTGAAGACCTGGAAATCGCCTGTTTCCCGGTTTATATGCACGCGCGCGTTTTGGGCCGTACCGAAATTGCGTTTATAGGCGGAAAGCAGGGCGGCCTCAATAGCCTCAACCAGTATGTCAACGGAAACACCCTTCTCTTTTTCTAAGGCGTAAAGAGCCTCCAGAAACTCGTGGTTCATTTTGCAATCCCCTCCCTCCCTAAAATTCTGCAACCAGGCGGGCCGAAGCGATTCTGTCCAGGGCAATGGCTACTTCCTGGCCGTCAATCGCCAGCTTTACCTCTTCATCGGAAGCTCCGATCAGCCGGCCGGTAAACTGTCTTCTGCCCGCGATGGGCGCGTACGTCTTGATCCTGGCCAGGCGACCGGCAAAGCGCTGAAAGTCGCCGGCTTTTTTCAAGGGC
>JBFMEJ010000424.1:0-1776 GCA_040753275.1 Bacillota bacterium | reverse complement strand
AAGACCGGCGCCCGGCTGGAGGTGGTCCGGATTCTGGTGCGCACGCCCGAAAAAGACAGGGGGCTGGCTTTAAACCCGGGCCTTTTGACTACCGATTACCGGGAGATTGTTGAAGATCCCGAGATCGCGATCGTCGTCGAATTAATGGGCGGCCTCCATCCGGCCCTGGATTATGCCTTGCAAGCTTTGCAAAACGGGAAAAGCGTGGTTACCGCCAACAAGGATATGATTGCCGTGCACGGCCGGGAGTTGTTCGAGGCGGCGGCGGCCGGCGGCGTCGATTTGTTTTTTGAAGGCAGCGTCGGCGGCGGCATACCGATCATCAGGCCTTTAAAGCATTGCCTGGCGGCCAACCGGATCACCAAGATCATGGGGATCATTAACGGGACAACTAATTATATCTTGTCGAAAATGACCGCCGAAGGGACAAGTTTTGCCGACGCGCTGGCCGAGGCGCGTGCCCGGGGGTACGCGGAAGCCGACCCCGGCGCGGATATCGAAGGCCTGGACGCGGCCCGGAAGCTGGCCATTCTGGCTTCCATCGCTTTTAACAGCAGGATCGGTTTAAACGACGTCCACGTGGAAGGGATAAGCCGGATAACCGCCCGCGATATTGCCTACGCCGGAGAATTGAATTACGTGATCAAACTTTTAGGGATCGCCAAGGAAACAGCCGGGGGGATCGAGGCCAGGGTGCACCCTACCTTTATTCCCCGGCTGCACCCGTTGGCTTCGGTGAACGGGGTTTTTAACGCCATCTACGTTCAGGGCGACGCCGTGGGGAACACCATGTTTTACGGACGGGGGGCCGGCGAACTGCCCACGGGGAGCGCGGTGGTGGCGGATATCATGGAAGCGGCCCGGAACCGTCTGCACCGCGTTGCCGGCCTCAACGGCTGCACCTGCTTTGAGCAGAAGCCCGTGCTTCCGATGGGGCAAATTCAAAGCAAATATTACCTGCGCATGGTGGTGGCGGACCGGCCGGGAGTCCTGGCGGCAATTGCCTACGCTTTTGGCGATAAAGAGGTCAGCCTGGCTTCCGTCATCCAGAAGCATACGGACGGCCGCCGTGCTGAGATCGTGCTGGTTACGCACAAAGTAAGCGAGCAAAATTTGCGGGACGCCCTGGTGATTGTGGAGAGGCTGTCCGCAGTGGATGAAGTGTGCGCGGTGATCCGGGTGGAAGACGAGGAGCTCGGGGAAGTGGGCTAAAGTCCTTTGTGGAGGGAGTTCCCCATGAAGACTGCCGTTCTCTCCATAAAAGTATGTAAATGAGGGCTAGAATTTGTCCGGGTGAGCGACCCGGCACTCACCGGTAATCTGGTTACTTCGACATCAGGCAGGGCGATCTGGAACAATAGGGCATTCAAGAACAAACTACCAGTGAGTGCCGGGCGTAGGGTCGGGAACCAGACACGGCGCAGTCGCGGCAAGCGAACCGGCAGCGCGAAACGCGCCGATACCACTTTGCAAAAGTGTAAACAGCAATCGCTACTTAGTGTAGAAGGGTAAAAAACTGATGTTACGCGCGCATTTTGCAGTGCTGCCTGGTTCGCTCCGCGGCAAGCCGATGTCTGGTCGACCCGGAGCAGCGGAGTGAACCGGACAATTCCAGCCCGATGGGAAATGATGGCAGAAGCTATTTTCAGGGGAGAAGGAAATTTTTATGGTTCATGTACAGGTACCGGCTACCGCGGCAAACCTGGGGCCGGGTTTTGATTGCCTGGGAATGGCCCTCCAGCTCTACAACACGGTGGAAATGGCGCGCGCGAATTC
>JBFMEJ010000423.1:0-1795 GCA_040753275.1 Bacillota bacterium | reverse complement strand
GTGTCTGTAAGAATTTACCATAACCGACGAGCTGCAACGGGGATAACCAAAATTTTGGGAGGTGAAAGCGGTGCAAACTCCGTTTAATCCCAACAGACAGGCCGGTAAGCTGGTCGTTGTCTCGAACCGCGCGAGCTATGTCTTTGCCGAAGATGCCGAGCAAATTACCTGGAAGCGTGCCGTAAGCGGTCTGGTATCTGCCGTTGAACCGGTTTTAAATTCAGCAAACGGAACCTGGGTGGCCTGGTGCGGCCGCCTGGGCAGTCCTCAGGGCAAGGGTGTCCGGATTGGCGTTCCCGCCGGCTCACCCCGTTACTTCCTTCAGGAAGTAGTTCTTGATCAGGAAGATTACCGCGGTTATTATCACGGATTTGCCAACAGCTGCCTGTGGCCCCTGGCCCACCAGATGATCGATAAATGCGATTTTCAGGGGCAATACTGGCAGGCCTACCGGAAAGTCAACCATCAGTTTGCCCGGACGGTGCTCGAGTGCGCCCGGGCAGAGAGCATTTTTTGGGTTCACGATTATCACCTGGCCATCGTGCCCCAACTCATTCGCCGGCGCCTCCCCGGGGCGAAAATAGCTTTCTTCTGGCACATTCCCTTCCCGCCTCCGGACGTTTTCGCGGTGCTGCCGTGGGGCAGGCAGGTGCTGCACGGTTTGCTGGGGAGCGACTTGATTGCCTTCCATACCCGGTCCTATTTAGAAAATTTCCTGGCCTGCGCAAAAAAATATTTCCGCCTGAAAATCAATCCGGAACACGGGCTGATCTGGTTTGGCGACCGCCGGATCATCGCCCGGGCCGTACCGGTGGGAATTAATTGGCAGCACTTCGAGCAGCTGGCGGACGACCCGGAAGTCAAGGCCCAGGCGCAACAAATCCGCCGGTCGACGGGAGCTAAACATCTTTTCTTAGGCATTGACCGGCTGGACTACACCAAGGGAATTCCGGAAAGAATCAAAGCCTTCGGCGCTTTTTTGGATAAATTTCCGCAGTACCGGGGGAAAGCGACCCTTTTGCAAATTGCCGTGCCCACCAGAAACGGTGTGGAAGCTTACGACCGATTAAAAGCAGAGGTGGAACGCCTGGTCGGGGAAATCAATGGAGCTTACGACCACGGCTGCGGGGCCGTACCCGTCCGCTACCTGCACCGCTCCTTAAACGAAAAGGAACTGGTCGCCCACTACCTGGCGGCGGACGTCATGCTGGTAACCGCCCTGCGCGACGGCCTCAACCTGATCGCCAAAGAATTTATCGCCGCGCGGACTGATGGGCAGGGGGTGCTCCTGCTCAGCCCCTTTGCCGGAGTCGCCGACGAGTTGACCAGCGCCCTGCTGGCCAATCCGTACAATGTTACCCAGCTGGCCAATCGCATGAAGACGGCCCTGGAAATGCCCCCGGAAGAAAAACGGGAAAGGCTCCGGGCGCTTCAGCAAACAGTGAAAAACAAAGATTCCCGGTGGTGGTGGCAAACCCAGCTCAAGCTGATCTCCCTGCCCCAAGGCCGGCTCATCCCTGAAAAGCCCCTTGCCGCCAACCAGACGGCAACGTAGCGTACCGGGGGAAACACAGGAAAGAACCCCGGCGGAAATCCAGGCCCGGCGGAAACGAAATAATTCAGCAAATCTCCGGCGGAAACGAAAAACGGGGGTTCAATCCGAACACCCGTTTTTTTTCGCCGGACAATCCCGAACATCAGCTGTTGATCCTTACCCCCGGGCCTCGCCCCCTGATCCATCTGCCCTTTGTGCCTTTGCCCCTTGTCGCCTCTTGTCCCTTTATTCCTTTGTACC
>JBFMEJ010000422.1:0-1798 GCA_040753275.1 Bacillota bacterium | reverse complement strand
GCCAGGCCCGATTTTTTGCGTGTGACCACCTGTCAAAAGTGCCTGCGCACGCCGGATATCGAATCGGTAGGCTTAACCGCCCGGCACCATACATTTTTTGAAATGTTAGGAAATTTTTCCTTCGGGGATTACTTTAAGGAAGAAGCCATTCTCTGGGCCTGGGAGTTCGTGACCGGCGTTTTAAAAATAGATCCCCAAAAATTGTGGGTAAGCATTTACCTGGATGACGACGAGGCTTTCGAAATCTGGAACCGGAAGGTCGGCGTGGCCCAAAGCCGCATTGTGCGCATGGGGAAAGATACCAACTTCTGGGAAATCGGGGTGGGTCCCTGCGGGCCCTGTTCGGAAATCTACGTCGATCTGGGCGAAGAGCGCGGCTGCGGGCTGGATACCTGCGGCGTGGGCTGCGATTGCGACCGTTTTCTGGAAATCTGGAACCTGGTTTTCATTCAGTTTTTCCGGGACGAGGCCGGCAACTACACCCCGTTGAAACAAAAGGGGATTGACACGGGGATGGGCCTGGAGCGGGTGGCCTCCGTCCTGCAGAACGTGCCGACCAACTTCGATACCGATCTTTTCCGGGAGATAATGGATTACACCGCCGGGCTGGCCGGCGTCCGGTACGGCGTCGATCAGATCACGGACCGCGCGTTAAAGGTGATTGCCGACCACGGCCGGGCCGTTACTTTTGCCGTGGCGGACGGCGCCCTGCCCTCCAACGAGGGGCGGGGTTACGTTTTAAGGCGCATTTTGCGCCGGGCCGTGCGTTTCGGGCGCAAGCTGGGGATTACGGAGCCTTTCCTGCACCGGGTGGCGGAGGCGATCGTGGGGCAGATGAGCGGCGCTTACCCTGAACTGGCGGCCAACGCGGAACACGTTTACCGGGTCGTCCGGACCGAGGAATCCCGCTTTTTAGAAACGGTTGCCCAGGGGATGGAGATCCTGGAAAACATTTTCGCCCGGGCCGGCGAGGCCGGGCGGGCCGTGATCGAAGGCGCCGACGCCTTCCGTTTGTACGACACTTACGGTTTTCCCCTGGAGCTGACTAAGGAAATCGCCGCCGAAAGGGGCTTTACGGTAGACGAAGCGGGATTTGCCGCGGCCATGGCGGAGCAGCGGGAGCGGGCGCGCAAATCCCGGCAGGAAATCGAATACCTTTCCGAGGATGCCGCTTTTTACCAGACCATCCGGGAGAAGTTCGGCGAGACGAATTTTGTCGGCTACACTGACCTGGAGGCAAAGGGCCGGATCCTTTTCTTAGGCAAGGGCGGCCGGCGGGTAAAAGAGGCAGTGGCCGGGGAGAAAGTGGAATTTATCTGCGACGTTACCCCCTGCTACGCCGAGTCCGGCGGGCAGGTGGCCGACCGCGCCCGCGGGCAAACCCGGGAAGCCGAAGTGACGGTAGAGAACGTCGTCAAGCCCGTGGAAGGGATTTACCTGCATAGCGGCAAGGTGGAAACCGGCGTGCTCCGGGAAAATGACGAGGTTTTTCTGCGGGTGGACGCCGGGCGGAGGCGGTCCACCGCCCGCAATCACTCCGCCACGCACCTTTTGCACAAGGCTTTAAAAGAGGTGCTGGGGGGGCACGTCAACCAGGCCGGTTCGCTGGTAGAGCCGGGGCGCCTGCGTTTCGACTTTACCCACCTGGGAGCCGTTTCGCCGGAAGAATTGCGCCGGGTGGAGCAACTGGTTAACGATGTTGTGTTGGCTAACCTGCCCGTGGAAACATTTTTCACCTCGCTGGAAGAGGCCCGGCAAATGGGCGCGGCCGCCCTGTTTGAAGAAAAATACGCGCAGA
>JBFMEJ010000421.1:0-1800 GCA_040753275.1 Bacillota bacterium | reverse complement strand
TTGAGCAACCTGGGCCTGGTCTGGATTGCCCTGGAGTTGACGACGCTGGCTTCGGTGCTCCTGGTGGGTTACGAAAACAATGCCCGCGCCGTCGAGGCGGCGTGGAAATACCTGATTATTTCCACCGCCGGCGCCGTCCTTGGTTTGTGGGGAACGGTTTTGCTTTATTACGCCGCGGCGCACGGATCCGTTCCTTACGCCGGCCTGGACTGGCCCGCTTTATCCCGGCTGGCCGGCGGGTTCGACCCGCGGGTGATGAAGCTGGTGCTGCTCCTGGTCCTGATCGGCTACGGCACCAAGGCGGGCCTGGCGCCCATGCACACCTGGCTTCCCGACGCCCACGGCGAAGCCCCTTCGCCGGTTTCCGCGCTGCTTTCGGGCGCCAAAACCAGCGTCTCTTTTTACGTGGTGCTGCGCTTTTATTTCCTCGTCCTGGCCACGCTGGGGCCGCTGGCCCAGAAGTTTATGCTTTTGTTCGGCCTGCTCTCGATTGTGACGGCCGCGGCCTTTATTTTACAGCAGCGCGATTACAAGCGCCTGCTGGCCTATTCCACCGTGGAGCACATGGGCATCGCCGGGATCGGCACCGGTTTCGGCACCCCGCTGGCTATTTACGGGGTGCTGCTGCATATTTTCAGCCACGCGTTGACCAAGTCCTTGTTGTTTTATGCTGCCGGGAACATTTCCTTAAAATACAGGACCCGGGAAATAACCGGCGTTTCCGGGCTGCTGAAAAACCTCCCCTTCACGGGGGCTGCTTTTCTTGCCGGGGTTCTGGCGGTCACCGGCCTGCCGCCGTCCGGCATCTTCGTCAGCAAGTTTTCCATCCTGATGGCCGGTTTCCGCACTTTCCCCCCGGCCGCCGTCTTTTTGCTGGTGATGGTCGCGGTGATTTTCTTCGGCTTTTTACGCAGCGTCAATCCGATGCTCTTCAGCCGGCCGGCCGAACCGCCGCCGGAAGCCAAAATCAGCCGGTGGACGACTTGGGCCATGGTGGTCAGCCTGATCTTCATCATCGGCCCGGGCTTGTTTACCCCCTGGCCCTTCGCCCGGCTGCTGGACTCCGCGGTGGCTGTTTTTTTGGGGAGGTGAAAAGAATGGGGTTGGATCGATTTTCCGAAATCCTGGGCGCGAAGCTGGCGGGAAAAAGTGCGGTGGCGCCGGACCACCAGGTAGCCGAAGTAAAGGCCGGCGATCTTGCCGACGCCTGCGTTTGGCTGAAAGATCATTGTGCCGCCTTTTTGCTGGACGCCTTTGCGCTGGAAGATTATTCGCAACCGGGAAATTACCGCGTTTATTATACCTTTGACTTGAATGCCGGGCGCGGCGGGTTCGTCACCCTGTGGGCGCGGGTGGACGGCCAAAAACCCGTCTATCCGGCGGTCAGCCCGCACATCCACGCGGCCGACTGGTTTGAACGGGAGATTTTTGAGCTGTTTGGCGTCAGGCCGGCCGGTCACCCCATGCTGGGCGGGTTTATCTTCCGGGAAGGGAGCGGTCAGGGTCTTTTTCCGCTCAGAAAAAACAGACCGAATGAAAACACCGCCAGCCTGCCGGAAAACCGGTCTGCCGCTAAAACGTCCGCCGGTATGGTGGAAGGCGAAGGCGTTTTCGAGATGCCTTTGGGGCCGGTTTATTCCGGAGTGGCCGAGGCAGTTCACTTTACTTTAAGTTCCATTGGCGAAGAAACCCTTTGGGTGAGCCCCCGCCTGTTTTACAAGCACCGTGGTTTTGAAAAGGCAGCCGAAAATCTGCCCCCGGAGCAGGTGGTCTTGCTGGCCGAACGGATTTCAGGGGCGA
>JBFMEJ010000420.1:0-1805 GCA_040753275.1 Bacillota bacterium | reverse complement strand
TGTGGCCCAGGCCCGCCAGACGGCCGAGGCGCTTTTGAAGCGGCTGCTCCCGGAGCGCTTGCCGGAGCTGCAGTTCGTGAACTCCGGAGAACAGCCGATCCCGCTGGACAGTTACGGGATGTTCACCTACAGTTTTCGCTGGCAGCGGATGGTCGGTGGCATTCCCTTTCCCGGCGACGGCGTGACGGTGGAAGTGAGTGCGGGCGACGGCCAGGTAACCGGTTATCATTTTGACTGGCGAAAAGCAGATTTTCCTTCCGCCGTCGGGGCCATCTCCCCGGAAAAGGCGCGGCAGGCCTTTGACCGCGCCGGAATGCTCGAACTGCAGTATTTCTTTCCTTCGCCCGTCCGGCCTCTGGCCGCCGGGGAGGAGCAGAAGCAGCGCGCGCAACTGGTCTACCGGCTTTACCACCCGTCCGGCGGGTTAATTGACGCCGTGAGCGGCGAACCGGTGGTCCCGCCCGCCGGGCAGTGGTTCGGGGGCGGCGGCGCCGGCGGCCCGATGGAGGCAGAGAGACAAAAAATGATGAGCGGCAGCGCTTCTGCCCCCGTACCTTTAAGCCCCGAGGAGATCAAGGAGATCGAAAGAACGGCAAAGATTATCAGCAAGGAAGAAGCCCTGGCCGCCGTGAAAAAATGGGTGGCGGTGCCGGAAAATCTTACTTTGGAACAGGTCAGCCTGTCCGTTGACGGGCGGAATCCAGATGAGCGCTACTGGTATTTGAGCTGGCGGGCACAGCAGGGGGAAACCGGAGGGCCCCAGTTTATGAGTGCCAGCGTCAACGCCGCCACCGGCGAACTGGTTAGTTTTGATTTGCCTTCTCCTCCGGCCGGCCCGGGGCAGTCCGGCACCCTGGACCGTGCCGCCGCGCAAAAAATGGCCGCGGAGTTTCTTTCCCGGGTCCAGCCGCAGCGTTTCCGGGAGGTTAAGCTGGATGAGTACTCGTCTTTCAGCGAGCCCGGACCCGTTCAGGAAGGGCAGAACCCCCCGGGGCAGTTCTTTAAATACCGCCGGATCGTGAACGGCATTCCTTTCCCCGCCGACGGGATGAGCGTGCGGGTGGACACGGTGGCCGGGCGGATCACTTCTTACCGCCTGGACTGGTCAAACCTTACTTTTCCCGCTCCGGAGGGCATTCTCGGGGCCCCGCAGGCCGCGGACGCTTTTCTTCAGGCCCGCCCCTTAACCCTTTCGTTTACCCAGATTTACGATCCTTCCGGCCCCGGCGAAGTGCGGCTGGTCTACCAGCCTTTGGCCGCGCCCGGAGTCGCCGCGTCGGATCTTCTGGACGCCCGGACCGGCGAATTTCTGGACTGGACGGGGAAGCCGCTTTCCCAGCAGCGCCGGGTGTACCGTTTTAACGACATCGCGGGGAACTTTGCGGAAGAAGAAATCAGCCTGCTGGGGCAGGCCGGCCTTTTCGGCGAGTACGGCAGCGCCTTTCACCCGGAAGAAAAGGTAACGGCCGTGTCTTTGCTGCGGGCGATGCTGATGGCCAAAGGCGAATTTTTCGACGGCGGAGTGCCGGCGGACCAGGATGTTCTCAAGCGCGCCCGGGTCCGGGGGTGGCTGAAGGAGGATCTCCCGCCGGGCGGGGCGGTGAGCCGGGAAACTCTGGTGAAGCTGATGATCCGTATGTTGGGGCTGGATCGGGCCGCCCAGGTGGAAGGGATCTACCAGGTGCCGTACGCGGACGCCTCCTCTTTCGCGCCCGGGTCTCTGGGCTACGTTGCCCTGGCCTGGGGGCTGGGGATCGTGAAGGGTGACGGCGTAAACTTCGCCCCCGGCCACGAAGTAACCCGGG
>JBFMEJ010000419.1:0-1811 GCA_040753275.1 Bacillota bacterium | reverse complement strand
GACACCAGGGCCGCCGTTTTTAGTTTCAAAGCCAGTTCGGCGACCATGACATCCAGAAAACCCGGTTTTTCCGGCTTGGCTACAAAGTCCACCGCCCCCAGGGAAAGGGCCTGCATGGTGGCCCGGGCGCCCTTCGTGGTGTGGGAACTCAACATCACCACCGGCACCGGGCAGCGGCGCATGATCTGACGGAGCACACCCAGGCCGTCCAGCACCGGCATTTCCAGATCCAGGGAAACGGCCTCCGGCCTTAAAGCGCAGATTTTTTGAACCGCTTCCGCCCCGTCGGCAGCCGTACCGATCACCGCAAACTCGCCGGTGGCTTCCAGCAGGCGGACCACCAGGCGGCGCAGGAAAGCCGAATCATCAACCACAAGAACTTTTACCGGCGGCATGGCTTACCTCTTTCGATCGGATTGCTTCCATCCCTCATCACCTCATCCGGCCGCGTAAACCGCGCCTTCCGCACCGCCCTCCTTGACGATACTGCGCGCGTCTACAATCAGGGCCACGCTGCCGTCGCCCAAAATGGTGGCCCCCGAAAGGCCGTTCACCTGGCCCAGGTAGCCGCCCAGGGATTTGATGACGATTTCCTGCTCCCCAATCAGCCTGTCTACCACCACGCCCACTTTCTTATCGGCAGAACCCAGCACAACCACAAAAATCCGCTCGCCCGGGCTGCTTTCTTGGTTAAAGAAATGGGCCAGGCGAATCAGGGGCAAAACGTGGCCGCGCACCACAATCACTTCACTATGCCGGACGCGCCTGATCTCGCCGGGCTTTAACGCCAGGGTCTCGACCACGTTGGTCAGCGGAAAGGCGTATACCTGCTCCCCCAGCCCGACCATCAAAGCACGGATGATGGCCAGGGTGAGCGGCAGCTTGATGGTAAAGGTGGTGCCGGCCCCGGGCGCGCTGACGTAGTCCACCGAACCGTTGATCTGTTCAATCTGGTTGCGGACGATGTCCATGCCTACGCCCCGCCCGGAGATGTCGCTGACGTCCGCAGAAGTAGAAAAACCGGGGAGAAAGATCAGGTCCAGGGCTTCCCGATCGGTTAAGCGGGCTGCCGCTTCCGGGGTGAGGAGCCCCTTTTCCACCGCTTTTCTGCGCATCAGGGCCGCATCCATCCCGCGCCCGTCGTCGGCCAGGGTAATCTCGATCTGGCCTTCGACATAGGCGGCCTTCAACAAGAGTTTCCCCGCCCGGGGCTTCCCCAGCTGCACCCTCTCCTCCGGCGGCTCGATGCCGTGGTCCACCGAATTGCGCAGCAAGTGAATCAGGGGATCGCCGATGACCTCGATGACGTTGCGGTCCAGCTCTGTCTCGCGCCCCTCGATGACGAAATCAACTTCCTTGCCCATTTTATGGGCCAGGTCGCGGACCATCCGGGGCAGCCGGTTAAAAACATAGGCCACGGGCAGCATCCGCGCCTTCATGATCTCTTCCTGCAGGCTGTTGGTCACCTGCCCCAGATGGCTGGAAATTTCCAAAATGTTCTCGGCCAGTTCATCACCGTAGCGGCTTTCAAAAACGTCCACAAAACGATCCAGCCTGGTGCGGTCGATCACCAGCTCCCCCACCAGGTTCATTAACGTGTCCAGTTTTTGAACGTCCACCCGGACGGTCTTAATATTTTCTTTAGACTGCTCCGCGGCGCACACCCGCCGCCCGGCGCCCGCCGCCGCCCCCTCCTCCCTGGACCCGGAGCCGGCCGCAGCCGTAGACGTGAAAGTGCGGACCGGGATGATTTTTACATCCGTAACTTCAGCAATGGAAAAAACCAGGTTTTTAATTTGCCCGGCGTCTTC
>JBFMEJ010000418.1:0-1822 GCA_040753275.1 Bacillota bacterium | reverse complement strand
ACGGTGACCGTGCCGATCTGCAGCGTCTGGGCCCTTCCTGACGGTCCGTATTTGCTGATCCTGGCGGAACTAATGGCGCCCGGATCTTGCCCGGTTATTTTCTTTACCGCCGCCCGCACCTGCGGAAGCGGAATCCGGGTTTCCCAGGCCCGGTTTTCAGGGGTAGTAATGGCCAGGCAATTATCCTTTATTCCGGCCTTCAGGTAAGGCGTGGGAGTTTTGGTGTAGGCCAGCCCCTCGGCCGCCGAGGCTGTTACCCCACCGTCGCAGGCATTAAACCAGGCTTTTACGTAGTCGCCCCGGTAGGTGGCTACCTCCCCGCGGGTGCGCGCCACTGCCTGGCGCACCCGGTTGTTAATCCGGGAGGGATTGTAGGCCTGGAATTCCTGGGGACTTGTGGATACATCCGTGCCGTGCAACTGCCTTACCCGCCCGCTTTTAATGTTTTCCATGGTAAAGGTGCGGGCTAAAATGGCCTGGGCGGCCAGCGCGTTGACCGGCCAGGCGGGTTCCATTTCCGCCGCCACCACTCCGGCGACGTATTCCTCCAGTTTGATTTGCTTTTTCTGGCCGGTTTCGTTGACAAACATCGTGATGGTGGGTTCGCTCCGGGGGGCGCCGGCAATCGGCTTCCGGGGCGCCTGCCGGGCGCATGCTCCAACCAGAAGACTGATCATTGATACGGCAACGATTATTCCGGTAAACCGCCACTTGCGCACCTTTTCTTCCCCCTCTTTTTTACTTTTTAGCTTAACCCGGGAGAAGAAAATTATGTGATTTACCGGAAAAGCGGCTTCACCTCCCCATCGGCAATTTCCGTACGGCCGGCTGATACGGACACTTTTTCCCCGGGCGGGCCTTTTTCGTTCGCTTCAGGGCATGTCCTTCACCTGTTCATGTTTATTCATTAAAGCCAAAAAATAACATTTCATGGGCCAGGCGCCCTCACCTCAAGGACAGCGCCCTCCGAAAAAGGCACCGGCACTTTTCCGGCCCGCTTAAACCTTCAAGGTCCTCACCTCCTGCTCCGGCTGCTAAGGTGCCAGACATCAGAGTAATTCTCTAACTCTCTCTTTTTAATCCAGCTGCTCATGGGAACTCGCGTTCCTCTAGAAAGGATAAATGGTCATCTCCAGTAAAAGCATCTACCCCCTAATTCCTAATTCCCAACCCCTAATCCCTGTCCTTTAAACAGCGCCTGGACGGTGCTAAACGCAGCGAAAGAGGCAGCACCATTCCCCCTGCTGCAGAAGAGAGCACCCGGATATCTTTAGCGGCTATTTTCTGGATCAAGCTCCGCACCGGGGCAACCAGCCCGGGGCCGGCGTCAATGGCGTCCTGAAGCAAATGAATCCGGTTTTCCGCAACCACCCCGGCTAAAAAAACCAGTAAAATGATCAGGAGAAAGACCAGCCTGGTCAGCTTGATTGTTTTTGTGCTTTTCGTAATAACCTCCCTCCTTTAGGCAGATATACAATTCATGATAATTATACCATATAATGGCAAGTATTATCATTTCCGTTTCCGGTCAAGTATTTGCCATTTTGTTTAATCAGTATATTTTATCTTAAAATATCTCTGTTTTTTAATTACAGGCAAAAAAATAAGGCCTGATTAAGGCCTATCAGATTTCTCTTCGGGTATAATTTTTTTGTCCTCCAGCACACGGTACAATTCGGCGGCCGTTTTTGCCGGCATATTTGCGCGCAACTCAACCACTTCCACGGTCAACTGCCGGTGACCAAAAGTAATCGTAATCAGGTCGCCGGGTTTGACTTCCGTGCTGGCTTTGGCCACCCGATGATTAAGGATGACCTGGCCC
>JBFMEJ010000417.1:0-1825 GCA_040753275.1 Bacillota bacterium | reverse complement strand
GCCTCCGCCGGTTACCACCGCCTGGCCGGGCGGCAGTTTGCCCTGCCGGGTTACAATCTCCTTGCACTCGGCCAGGATCTGTGGCCCCCCGGCCCGGTGAATGGCGCCGTCCACCCCGCCGCCGCCCATCAGGCTGGAATTGGCCGCGTTCACTATGGCCTCGGTCTCCTGCTGAGTAATATCACCCTGGATAAGGGAAAGCAACGTGTTGCCGATCTGCACCTGCATAATCCACACCTCCGGAGAAAATTATTTTCTTTTTACTACCAGATTATATCATAATTTAAATTCTCCATGCAGAGGGGTGACTGCTAAGATTTCACCTGTTGCCCGGCCCGGCAGATGATGTTGAATTAGCACCAGGAGAAGGTCCTGTCCCTCCTGAACGTAAAGAAATCTTCCATTTTGCCCTCCTTTTTAGCAGGAGCCATTCATCTGACAAACATTGAGCTGCCAGAAAACTCCGCCGGAACTTTACCGGTCATCTACCGGCACCCGCCGCAGTTCGAAGATAACCGGCCGCTCCGGGTCCGGACAGGCCCAGGTGGTTACCTCGCTGTCTGCCGCCCAGGGAAACCGGCCGCCGTAAAGCAATGCAGCCACCGCAGAACGCAGCGCATCATAGGCAAACTGGCACAGGCCGCCGGGTGTAAACTGGGTGAACTCAAACCTGTCCCCAACCTTATGGCCGTAGGAACACCTTCCATCACCGCGGATCTCTACCACAGTAGCAATTACTTTGTACTCATACATAGAAAATCCCCCCTAAAATTTTTCGGCAGATACTTGAAAAAATGTAATCTCATCTTTATTGGTTAAACAAAAAAGAGCCGCCTGCTTTCCAAACACTTCTAATTGGCTCTCCTCACACCCCAGGCCAGTTGAATCAACTGTTACCCAAATTTTTTCAAAAGCTAGAAATCTCACGTTTTTCACAAATTAAACCTGCTTCTTACATTCCGGGCAAACTTCCGCATCCTTCGGCACCGGCAAAGCACAATTGCTGCAATACCTTATTTCTACCTGACAGGCCTGGCACATGTGCGCAAATGCCTCATCGACTTCTGCATCACAAAAAGGGCATCTGCATTTATTCTGCGCCTGCCAGTTTTTTTCTTTAATTTCTTCCATCTTGCTCTACCTCCTTTGGTTGTTATCGGGAATAGAGAATCTGTCAATCACTCTGCAGCACAGGGAGGTCCCTGTAATATTCCAGCGCCTCCGGGTTGGCCAGCGCGTCCCGGTTCAGGACAGGCTGGCTGTGGATGACATTTCTGACCGCCAGTTCTACTTTTTTGCCGTTGATAGTGTAGGGTATGTCTCTAACGGCGATGACTTTAGCCGGAACGTGGCGGGGAGTGGTATTCTCCCTGATCACTTTCTTTATTTTCCCGGTCAGTTCAGGGGAAAGTTCAATTCCCTCCGCCAGCTTGACGAAAAGAATTACCCGCACATCGTTGTCCCAGTCCTGGCCCACCACGATACTGTCCAATACTTCAGGCAGGGTTTCCACCTGGCGGTAAATTTCGGCGGTGCCGATCCGCACGCCGCCTGGATTAAGGGTGGCGTCGGAGCGCCCGTAAACGACTACACCGCCGGTTTCGGTAATCTCAATATAGTCGCCGTGGTGCCACACGTTGGGGTAAACGTTAAAATAGGCGCTTTTATACTTTTTTTGCCCCGGGTCGTTCCAGAAACCGACGGGCATCGAGGGGAAAGGAGCCGTGCAAACCAGCTCGCCTTTCTGATTGACTACCGGTCTCCCGTTCGGGTCAAAAGCCTCTACCTTCATGCCCAGCCCCCGGCACTGCAGTTCCCCGGCGTA
>JBFMEJ010000416.1:0-1830 GCA_040753275.1 Bacillota bacterium | reverse complement strand
ACCGGGACACAGGAGCGCAAAGACCCGGGGGACAAAGGAAAGAAAGAGGTAAAAGAAGAAAGAGACAAACAAGCTTTTAGGAAGGAAAACACCTCCATGCAAACCTACCTGAATTTCCTCAAAAAGCTCGAACAGGGGCAGGTCGCCCCCGTTTATTTATTTTACGGCGAAGAGGATTACCTGCGCCGGCAGGCCGTGAACGAGCTCGCCCGGCGCCTTTTGCCGGAAGCCGCGGCCCAGTTTAACTTTGACCTCGTGGATGGCGAGGAAACCCCCCTGGAAAAGGTATTGTCCCTGGCGGAAGCCCCCCCGTTTCTGGCGTCCCGGCGGCTGGTGGTGGTGCGCCACGCGCCGGACTTCTACGGGCGCGGGAAAAAGGCGCCGGACGCGGGCGCGGACGTCCTGCCGGAGGAGGAAGCCAAAGAAAAGGCCGCCCCGGAAGAAAAAGCCTTCCTGGCCTACCTGCAAAACCCCGCGCCCACCGCCTGCCTGGTCCTGGAAACCGGCCACCCTGTGGACCAGCGGAAAAAAATCTTTAAAGCCGTGCAAAAAGCGGGTCAGGCCATCGAATTTGCGCGCCTGCGCAACGCGGAACTGAACCGGTGGCTGCTCAAGCAGGCCGCCCGGGCGGGGAAAAAAATGGCCCCGGCCGCGGCGGACTTAATCATTAACCGCGTCGGCCAGAGCATGACCCTTTTAAACAACGAACTGCAAAAATTAATTGCCTACACCGGGGAGAGCGGCATTATTACCAGGGAGGACGTTCTGCAGACGACGCCCCGCCTGGTGGAAGAGAACATTTTCGCCGTGGTGGACGCTCTCGGGGAGCGGCGGGCGAAAAGGGCGCTGGCCGGCATCCGGGATCTTTTGGCCGCCGGGGAACCGCCGCCGGTGATTCTGGCCATGGTGGCCAGGCAGTTTCGCCTCCTTTTGCAGGTGAAGGAACTGGCCGCCGCCGGTGCGCAGGCCGCCGAAATCAGCAAACAGCTGGGCATTCCGCCTTTCGTGGCGAGAAAAATAATCGCCCAAAGCGCTAACTTCAGCTTTGGACAAATCGAACAAACTTTAGAGCAGCTGCTCGAGTTTGACGTGGCGATTAAAAGCGGAAAGCAGGAATTTTACCCGGCCGTGGAAAAACTCGTGCTCAGCTTGCTTGCTGGTTAAACCGCCTGGTCAGGCGGGACTTCTTCCGGGCCGCGGTATTTTTATGTAAAATCCCTTTGGTCACCGCTTTATCGATGGCCACCAGCGCCCTCCTCAAGGCGGCCTCGGCCTCTTCCCGGGCAGCGCCGGCCAGGGCTTCTTCAAATCTGCGGATCGCGGTGCGCAGGGCGGATTTCAAACTCTTGTTTCGCAAGGTGCGCCGGCGGATTACCTTGATCCTTTTTTCTGCCGATTTTGTGTTGGCCACGCTCTCCACCTCCTCACGGAGACCATTTTACCACGGATCTTGAAAAAATACAAGCTCGCCCTAAAAATTAAAAGAAGTAAGGCTGTGCGGGCATGCTTCAGGGGAATCCCCTCAGCCGAAAAGAAAGTCCAGCAATATCCTTGGAAAGCAGGCATCGCTTTCCCTTGCGGATAAGCGCCGCAGCCTGCGCACCACGTGGAGGACATTTAATTTTTGGGGGCATACGGCGTTGCACTGGGCGCAGCCTATACAGCTCCACAATAGCGGGGAATCGATGGCTTCACCCACCAGACCCAGCTGGATCAGCCTGAGCAGGGAAGTCGGGTCCGGCTGCCTGATCAGGGCCGGACAAACCGACCCGCATTTCCCGCACTGCTCGCAGCGGGCGGCAATATTTATTGTGAGTGGATCCAATATCT
>JBFMEJ010000415.1:0-1834 GCA_040753275.1 Bacillota bacterium | reverse complement strand
GCAGGCGAAAATGGTCCCGTTCTTCAAGAGCAGGAACTTATCCGCAAACCGCAAGGCAAGGTTCAAGTCGTGCATCACGACCACCACCGCAATGTTTCGCTCCCTGGCGGCCTCTTTTACTATCCTGAGCACCTCGAACTGATTCTTTAGGTCCAGGTTGCTGGTGGGCTCGTCCAGCAAAAGCACCCGGGGTTCTTGGGCCAGGGCCCTGGCGATGACCACCTTTTGCAGTTCTCCGCCGCTTAACTCGTCGAGGTAGCGCAGAGAAAGCTCCTCCATACCAAGGGCCTCCAAAACGTTCCGGACGATTTCGAGGTCTCTTGCGGTGGGCCCCCACTTGATGTGGGGCTTTCTCCCCAAAAGAACGGCATCGAAGACCGTGAACCTGGTGCTTTCGTGTCTTTGCGCCACGTACCCCAGCTGCCGGGCGACTTCCCGGCGGCTGAGCGCAAAGAGATCCTTCTCCTCGACCAGGATCGCCCCCCTCTGGGGCCTCAAAATTTTGTTCAAGCACTTGAGCAGGGTAGTTTTTCCGGCGCCGTTGTTCCCCAGGATGGAAAAAAGCTCCCCTCTGTTGACTTCGAACTCGATATTCTTCAGCACGGGCCGGCTGTTGTAGCTGAATTCCACCCCGTCTACCGACAAGATCATCTTTTGCCGTACCCCCTGGAGAGAAGGTAAAGAAACAGAGGAGCGCCCATAAAGGAGGTAATCGCCCCCACCGGCAAAACAACCGGGGAAATAATGGTCCTTGCCAGGGTATCGGAAGCAAGCAGCAAAAGCCCTCCCATTACGCTGGAAGCAGGGATCAGGAAACGGTGGTCATTGCCCAGCACCCTCCTCATCATGTGCGGACCGACCAGGCCGATAAAGCCGATGATGCCCAGAAACGAAACAGTTACCGCCGTGACCAGGGAGGCCACGAACATCCCGGCCAATCTGATCCTCTCCACATCAACACCCAGCCCTTTGGCCGTTTCCTCCCCGCCGTCCAGAGCGTTGTAATTCCACCGGTTGGCCATAAAGTAGAGCAGCGCAGCGCCGGTTACCGCGGCCATGATTTCCAGATCCCGCCAGGAAGCCCGGCCAATGTCGCCGAAGGTCCAAAAAACAATCGAAGCCACCTGCACGTCACTGGCAAAATACTGCAGGATAATGGTGGCGGCCGAAAAAAGGGAACCCAGGGCCACTCCCGCCAGGACCATCGCCTCGGGAGTGACCCCCTTGACCTGAGCCAGGAAGAGGACCACCAGGGTCGTCGCCATCGCCCCCACAAAGGCGCAAATGGTGACCAGGTAGGGGTTGTTAATGATGACGGCATCAGCGCTGGTGCTGTGGGTGCTCCCCGTTCCCAGGGCAATGATGGCCACGGCAGCCCCAAAGGCGGCCCCCTGCGAAACCCCCAGGGTGAACGGAGAAGCCAAAGGGTTTCTCAGAATGTTTTGCATCACGCAACCTGCTACGGAGAGCCCGACCCCGGCAGTGACCGCCGCCAACACCCGGGGCAACCGGATATTCCAGATAATGATATTTAAACGTCCTTCCGCTTTGCCCAGCAGCGTCAGGAGCACCTGGGCCGGCGAAAGTTCCGCCGACCCGGCGCTGATGGCGTAGACACCCAGCAGGGCAGTTAAAAGAACAAGTAGGCAAATGATGAAAACTTTTCCTTGAATATACTTCAGATAACTTTCCGGAACGTTTTCTATTGCGACCTGCCGCATGTTTTTCTATCTCCCCGGGATATTACGGGCGGGCAAGATCCAGCTTCTTAAATCCACCGTAATCTTTCGCCATCTGTTCATATAAAGGCTTACCTAAAAAGAACTGGTAAATC
>JBFMEJ010000414.1:0-1874 GCA_040753275.1 Bacillota bacterium | reverse complement strand
AGCCGGTTTTTTGTTTGGTCAGCCGCGCCGCAAAGGCAAGGGAGGACGTCTTTAATTTACAGGCCACAGGCGGCGATGACTTTCTGCACGTCGCTTTCGTTTAAATCCAGGTTGTAATTTTTCTCGATGCCCAGGCTGGTTACTTCCACGTACTTTGAGATCGGGACTCCGGCGTGTTCGCAGGCCTTTTTCGCGCAGGCTACGGGGCAGCCGTCGATAACCACCAGCTGGCTGACGCCTTTGCACGATTCCACGATGCCGTCCACATGCCCGCCAACTCCGGCCAGGCAGTACATTTTACCCTTTCCCTCCCTGGTCAGACCCACGGCGGCCGCGTTGGCCAGCTGGCCGACATTGCTACCGCCCGAGCAGGCCAGGATTAAAACGGGACTTGCTTCGCAGGTGCAACATACTTCGGACATATCTCTATCCTCCCCAAAGATTTTGATTTTGCCCATTCCACCAGTTCACGTTAGATCTTTCAACCATTTCCAACATAAAGTTACATTTCCTGTTCAATATATTTTTTAATCTCGTTCTTGCTGATCACTTTCCCGGCGGACTTAACTTTGCCGTTAATCATCAGGCCGGGAGTAAGCAGCACGCCGGTGCGGGCAATTTCGTTGACGTCGCGCACCTCCGATATTTCCGCCGCCACACCCATTTCCTGAACAACCTCTCTGACGGCTTTTTCCAGGGCGTGGCACTTTGCGCACCCCGGCCCCAAAATTTTTATTTCCATCTTTCCTTTTGGCACCTCCTTTCCGTTGTCCTCCTTTTGTGCCCTGGCGGCAAACTCTTTATACTCCCGAAGCAGCGCCGCTTTATACTTGCCCGTGGCGCTATCCGGGATGTAGTTATTCTTTTTCAGGCGGCGCACCAGTTCCGCTGCCAGCGTGTCGTCGTCTGCCATCCCAAGGCTGAGCACATCCAGGAAAGCCTGTTCCACCCCCAAAAGACCCACCTGGCCACCGTCAAGATTTAATTTATATACTCTGGGCGCTTTTGGGTCGCAACAGCCACTCATGGTTATTTGATCCTCCTGTAAAAATAGGTTTATTAAAAACAGCTTGCTTGTGGTCCAACAAAACCTGCCCATTTGGTTTTAACTCCGCACGGTTTTTGAGCTTTTGTCTACCGGCGCCGCCCGGGCGCTACCCCGGGGGCAGCCTGTGCACTTTTTCCGGTCGAGTTTGGCTTGCTTTAACCTGCAATGGCGCCAAAAAGCATCCCCGTCAGGGTGGCCATAATGACCACCAGGGAAATGTACACCAGAGCTTTTTTTGTGCCCATGATGCTTCTGATGATCAACATGTTCGGGAGGCTCAAGGCCGGACCGGCCAGCAAGAGCGCCAGCGCCGGGCCCTGGCCCATCCCGCTGCCGAGAAGACCCTGCAGGATGGGCACTTCGGTTAAGGTGGCGAAGTACATCAAGGCGCCCACGATGGCGGCAAGAAAGTTTGCTTCCAGAGAGTTGCCTCCAACCCAGGTGGAAATATACTTAGCCGGAATAATTCCCGTATCATAACCAGGCCGGCCCATGAGAAAACCGGCCACCAGCACGCCGCCCAAAAGGAGCGGGAAGATCTGTTTGGCAAAGCCCCAGGTGGATTCCACCCAGGTAACCATTTCTTCTTTGTTGAACCAGAGCTTCAAGATTACGCCCAGCAAAATCAGGAAAAATACCGTAAGGTACCAGTGCACCTCATATATGACGTTGAAAAAGCCCACCGCCTGCTCCGGCCTGCCCCAGGCGGCAAAAATGAGGATGAGCACCATGGTGGCAAAGTAAAGGGCATACTGCCACAAGGCCCGGCGGTCTTCTTCCGGCGGCGGCAGGTGCAGGGCGGCTTCCTCCCGCTCCCGGTCTTCTT
>JBFMEJ010000413.1:0-1901 GCA_040753275.1 Bacillota bacterium | reverse complement strand
ATGCCGAGCAGGCCGACGCCGGCGCCTACTACGGGGAAAGCGAACTGACCATCGAAGACCGGGGGTACGTGGAAGAAGTGGAGAACATCCCGTACGAAATCGGCGACGACGGCGTGATCTACCGGAGTTTCCGGGGCTTCGACAACGAGCGCGCGCCCACCGAGCGCATCGACGTCGGGATTGAACACAGCAAACGGAAAAAGAGGCGGAAGTAAGCAACCCGCCCTTGTTTTTTCTTTTTTATTAAGCCAGTTCCAATAAGACTACCTGGGTCCTTTCCGGTATTTTTCCGGCCTGGACTTCCAGGGCGGTTTCTTTTTTATATTCGGGATAGAACTTTAAAAAGTCCTCTACCGGCGCGATCGGCAGGGTCAGATATTTTGTTTTGTAATGCATGGGCACTGCGTAGCCGGGATTGAGCTGTTCCACCACTTCTTTTGCTTCGGCCGCGTTGATTGTGTAATACCCGCCCACCGGAACCAACAGAACGTCCACCTTTCCAATTTTCGCCCGGGTGCTCTGGTCCAGGGTATGGCCCAGGTCCCCCAGGTGGCAAACCCGGATTCCCCCGGCTTCGATGATGAAGACAATGTTTTCGCCCCGCTGGGCGCCCCGGTTTTGGTCATGGAAGGTGCGGACCCCCGTTATTTTTACGCCGTTAACGGAATGTTCCCCGGCGCTCTGGATGATCTGCGGCTTTCCGGAAATTGCCCGGACCGCGTTGTGGTCGAAGTGCTGGTGGCTGACGGTGACCAGGTCCGCCGCTGCTTTTGGCACCGGGTATCCTAACTGCTGGTCGAAGGGGTCGGTAAGAATCTTTTTGGTTGTTTCGATTAAAAAACAGGCGTGTCCGAGCCAGGAAATTTTCATCTCAAAAACCCTCCTTGAATCAGAATCAACGGGCAAAAACTTGCAAAAATAATTCTCCTTCCGGTCAAAAATTCCTGCTCCCCGGATCCCCGATCTTAAATTAATTATATTTTATCCTTTTTCAGGAAGATTTAGCAGGACTCATGAGGGGGACCGTCGAATAAAGCTTTAGATCCGACTGGGGGAGATTGGTATGTTTAACCAGCGGCGGTTTTACCGGTTGGCAATCACCCTGATTCTGGCTTTGGCCATTTGCCCGGTCTTTCCGCAAGGCCAGGCGGCGTTTGCGGCAGCCCGGTTCAGTGATGTCAAAGGACACTGGGCCGAGCAAAGCATCCTGGAGATGAGCGCCTACGAGATAGTTCGCGGCTATCCCGGCGGGACGTTTAAACCGAACGCGGACATTGCTTTCCAGGAAGCGATCGTTATGATCATGAATACCCTGGGCTGGGGAGAGGAAGCGGCAAAGGCGGATCTAACAGGATTGACTTTTCCCGCCGGAACCTGGGCGAAGGGTTATCTCGCTTTGGCCGTAAAAAAGGGGATGCTTACCAAAGACGGGCTGCCTTTACTTGATCCCAAACGCCCGGCCACCAGGCTGGAAGTGGCTTCTTTGCTCTGCCTGGCCCTGGGTTTTGAACCGGATTACACTTCCCTCAGTTTTCAGGATGCCGGGAAAATTGACAAAAACTACCGTGGTTACGTAGGAGCAATTGTCAAAAGAGGGATCATGATCGGCCTGCCGGGAAATATCTTTGCCCCGGAAATGAAAATTACGCGCGCGCAAATGTGCACGCTGCTGTCCCGGTTGATTGAGCAGAACTGGGTTGCCCCGCCGCCGCCGCGGAAGCGGCTGATCGCCCGGATAACGGATATGGATGAAAATGAAAACGTCATTACGGTGAGAGATTTGGACGGCGAAAAAACAATCACCCTTTCTGCGGACTGCCCGTTGTTTGACGGCAAAAATAAAATAATCGCGCGAAGCTCCCTGCAAAAAAACGTGCGGGTTAAATTGATCGTCGACGGTG
>JBFMEJ010000412.1:0-1909 GCA_040753275.1 Bacillota bacterium | reverse complement strand
CCGTATTTCTCCGCCAATCCCTCCAGATAAGCATAGGCGGCAGAGCCGCGGTACCACCCTTCCAGGGCTCCTTCGGCCAGGGAGCGCCGCTTGTCGGGAATGAGCAAATCGGGATCGATTTCCTTCTTGACGCCCAGGCCGGTGCAGGCCGGGCAGGCACCGAACGGGCTGTTAAAAGAAAAAAGCCTGGGCTCAATTTCCGGCAGACTGACCCCGCACTCTACGCAGGCAAAGTTTTCGTTAAAAAGGATTTCCTCCCCGTCGACGACGGCAGCGATGGCGACCCCGCCCGCGTTGCGCAGGGCCGTTTCCAGGGAGTCGCTCAAGCGCTGGGCGACACCCGGCCTGATAATGACCCGGTCCACCACAATTTCGATGGTGTGTTTCTTGTTTTTGTCCAGCGGAACGGTCCGGCCCGTCTCGATCAGTTCGCCGTCCACCCGCACCCGGGAAAAACCGCTTTTGGCGATATCCTCCAGAAGCTTTTGATGCTCTCCTTTTTTGCCCCGGACCACCGGGGCCAGGATCATCAGGCGCGTCCCCTCCGGCAGCGCCAGCAGCTGATCGACCATTTGCTCCACGGTCTGGCGGGCGATGGCCAGCCCGCAGCGCGGACAATGGGGCCGCCCAACGCGGGCAAACAGCAGACGCAGGTAATCGTAGATCTCCGTGACCGTTCCGACAGTGGAACGGGGGTTGTGGCTGGTGGTCTTCTGGTCAATGGAAATAGCCGGCGAAAGCCCTTCGATATAATCCACGTCGGGTTTGTCCATCTGTCCCAAAAACTGGCGGGCGTAGGCGGAGAGGGATTCCACGTAGCGCCGCTGCCCTTCTGCATAGATGGTATCAAAGGCCAGCGACGATTTTCCCGAGCCGGAAAGGCCGGTAAACACCACCAGTTTGTCCCGGGGAATTTCCACGTTAATATTTTTCAAATTATGGGCGCGGGCCCCCCGGACGATAATTTTCTCCGGCATTGCGAATCCTCCCGAAAGATTCGTCCACCCAATTATTATACCAAAAAAACAAAGCCCCCGCTATGCTCTTGACAGCATGCGGAGACTTCGCTTCTACGAAATAATTCCCTGACCCTGACGACCGATGACTGACGAGTGTTTAGAACCCCGGTCTCCCCGGTGCCGGGCCCGGACCCATCGCGCCCGGAGGGGGCGGGGCGGTCCTCCCCATAGCGGCCGCTTCCGGACGGATTCCGGTGGTTTCGGCCCCCATCGGCGTGCCCGTGTAAACGGGATCCAGCGGGTACCAGCCGCGGGCGTGCATCAGGTCAAAAATTTGTTTCTGGGTGTTCAGTTCTTCATTATTAATCTGGATTAAGGTATTCCGCACCCGGTCGTTGGCCGCTTCCAGAACGGCGGTATGATAGCCGGTAGAGAGCATTTTGGTGCCGATCAAAAGATCGGTCAGAATATCCCGGTCAGTGAATTCCACGTTGTTCGCACCTCCTCTAAATTTTAGTGGCGGGCCAGATGGGAGAGCCCTGCCTCCTGAAGTAACCCGTTTAGGGCGTTGACATGCCTCTGCCCTTTTTCCACGCATTGCTGCAAGATGTTCTGAACGGCCGGATCGCGGCTCTGGTTAAGGTAAAACCGGGCCTTTTTGGCGCAGAGATCCTCCGCCCGCAACTGCTCGCTGATGTGGAGCTTTTCCATTTCCGTCATCCGCCAGTGATGCATCCGATCACCTCCTTGTAAACAGATCGGAGTTAGTATTTTGCAAAAAATCTCCTTTTATTCATCAGAGAAATTCTGTCGGCGCCCGGGAAAACGTTCTGCGCAGAAAATTATTTTCCACGGTTTTACACGATCTGGACGCTTTCGCCAGGAGGTGCTAAAATTATTAAATATCAGACATGCATATTGGGGCGTGGCGATCAGGCTTGGGTACCTTA
>JBFMEJ010000411.1:0-1938 GCA_040753275.1 Bacillota bacterium | reverse complement strand
CCGGGGTGGGAGTGGTTAACATTGATAACGGCTTCGGCGCTGGGGCGCTGGCCAATGCGATTACCAGTCTGATCGGGGAAAAATGTTGAGCGCTGTTTGTCATTGCGAGCCGTCTAAAAAACTGAATCAAGAAAAGAAGGGCGAGCTTTGCGGATAGCTTACTTCGACTGTTTTGCCGGTATCAGCGGCGATATGTGCCTGGGCGCCCTGGTGGCGGCAGGTGCGGATTTTGGAAGGTTGAAAAAGGAGCTTTTGAAGCTACCGGTGGAAGGCTACCAACTTCGTTGCGAAGAGAAAAAGTGGGGCGGCCTTGCAGCGGTTAACTTTTTTGTAGACGTTCTGCCGGAAGAGCAACCGGTCAGGGACCTTTCGGATATAGAGCGGATTATCGACGGCAGTTCCCTGGCGCAAAAGGTGAAGGCTAAAAGTAAGGCGGTGTTCAGACGCCTGGCTGAAGCGGAAGCTTTTGTCCATGGTACCACTCCCGAACACGTTCATTTCCACGAAGTGGGGGCGGTAGATGCTATTGTAGATATAGTGGGCACTGTTTTGGGCCTTCATTTGTTGGGTATTGAAATGGTATATGCCTCGCCCCTGCCGCTGAGCAGGGGTTTTGTGCAGTGTGCCCATGGAGTGCTTCCCTTGCCGGCGCCGGCGACCCTGGAACTGTTGAAAGGTGTTCCGGTATACGGTGTGAGTACAGGAGGCGAGCTGGTTACTCCCACCGGGGCGGCGTTGATTACCACCCTGGCGGGCACTTTTTCTCCCCTGCCGGAAATTCTGGTGGAGCGGATCGGGCACGGGGCGGGTAAGAACTCACCGGAACGCCCGAACCTTCTGCGGGTGTTTATCGGAAGGCCCCTGGAGGAGGTATGACATTTTCATCCTCTGCTGGTGCTGCTGAAGGCGGCATGGGTGCCTAACTCTATGGCTCTCTGTGTCCTCTGTGGCTAAATCTTTTCAGGGAGGCAGTTGTTTTGGTTGGGATGGCCGGGCTGGAACGGCTCAGGCAGATCTTAAAAGAAATGGACAGCGTGCTGGTGGCTTTTTCGGGCGGCGTGGATAGCACCTTGCTGCTCAAGGTGGCCGCTGATGCGCTGCTGCCGGGAAAGGTACTGGCGGTTACCGCTGATGGGCCCATTTATCCGCCGGGGGAAGCGGCGGAAGCCGGGCGACTGGCTGATTTGATTGGAGTGCGCCACCTGGTTGTGGCAAACACCGCCCTGCAAAACCCTGTCTTTCAGAACAATCCGCCGGACAGGTGTTACCACTGTAAAAAAGAACTCTACGCCATTCTGCAACAACTGGCTACACGTCAGGGGTTTAAGCAGGTAATTGACGGGGTCAACGCCGACGATGCCGGCGACTACAGGCCTGGCTTGAAGGCCGGGAGGGAGATGGGGGTTCGTTCGCCCCTGCAGGAAGCCGGCCTTTCCAAACGGGAAATCCGCAGTCTGTCGGCTTACCTGGGGCTGCCTACGGCAGATAGGCCAGCCTCGCCCTGCCTGGCCACGAGGTTTCCCTACGGCACCGGGTTCACTGCCGATAAACTGGCCCGGGTAGCTGCTGCAGAGGCCTTTTTGCGCGACCTGGGCTTTTTTGTGGTGAGGGTCAGGGACCATGGAGATCTGGCCCGCGTCGAAGTGCCTCCCGGCAGGCTATCCCTTATGGTAGAGCGGGCGGGGGAAGTCAGCAGGAAGTTGAAGGAACTGGGCTACGCGTACATTTCCCTGGACCTGCAGGGCTACCGCACAGGGAGTATGAACGAGACTTTGGGCGGCTAAAATTAGCGTAACAATTTAGGGAGAGATTAGCGTGATGCTGGTAAAACAGTGGTATTTTTTCCTGGCCCTCCTGGTTTTTCTGGTAGCTTCGGCTGCCGGTTGCGGTGAAACGCGAAGGGATGTTATTCTGGCCACGACGACGAGTACGGTTGAT
>JBFMEJ010000410.1:0-1947 GCA_040753275.1 Bacillota bacterium | reverse complement strand
ATTAAGATGGAATTGCGGCGGCTGAATGACAGGGAACTGGTTTACAGGGGCGATAAAATCCTCTTTGAAATGGATCGTTTAAAAGAGAGATATTATGAGGCGAAGGAAGAACTAGAGCTTTTAACTAACGCTGCCAGGATCAAAGAGCGAATCGCGGAGTTGAAGAGGCTCATTTCCGAAATGGAAGCAGGGCTGGAGTTGGCCAGAATGGAAGAAGAGTGTCATTACCAGGAGATGAAAAACCGGGGTTTTGTATGCTCCTGCGGTTTTATGCTGAATCCGATTGACGGTCCGAGGATGTGTCAGGATTGTGGCTATGTTGTACCGACAGGAAGAAAGTAGTAAAAAATTTTTTGTTGACATCTGGTTTTAAAGCTTGTAAAATTTAGCTTATATTAAAACGTTAAAGTAGCTATGAGCGGGAATAGTAGGTGCGCTGGACAGGATTAAGAGAGCCGCCGGTTGGTGCGAGGCGGCACCGAAGGCATGCCGAACTCTCCCGGGAGTTGCCGACCGAAATCGAAAGAGAGTAGGCTCGGACGGAAGCTTCTACCGTTAAAAGGAAGGGGGTATCGGAGACCGGGTATCGGTTTTCCCGTATCCTGCTGGAGAGAACGGCCGGCGTCGGTTGGTTGTTAATTTGAGTGGTACCGCGGAGGGCAGCCCTTCGTCTCATGGTGAGGCGGAGGGATTTATATTTTTAAGCAGCAATAAGGAGGAACAGTAAATGCGCAGGCTCTACATTTTTGACACTACCTTGAGGGATGGGGAGCAATCCCTCGGCATCACTTTAAATGTCCAGGAAAAGCTGGAAATCAGCAGGCAACTGGTTAAGTTAGGCGTGGATATTATTGAGGCCGGCTTTCCGGCTTCGTCGCCGGGCGACTTTGAGTCAGTCAGGCAAATTGCTAGAGAAGTAAAAGGCGCTGTCATCTGCGGCCTTTCCCGGGCAGTAGAAGAGGATGTTGATTGCTGCTGGGAGGCTATAAGGGAAGCCGAACAGCCCCGCATTCATACCGGTATTGCCGTTTCCCCGGTGCATGTGGAGCAAAAGCTTTTTATGACGCCGGAGCAGGTATTGGAAGCGGCAGTAACAGCGGTAAAGCGTGCTAAAAAGTACGTTTCCGATGTGGAATTTTACGCCGAAGATGCCTTCCGCAGCGAGCGTCATTTTCTGGCCAGGGTGTTGGAAGAAACTATTAAGGCCGGGGCAACGGTGGTGAACATACCGGATACGGTGGGTTATGCCACACCGTGGGAATACGGCGAACTGATCGGCTGGGTGATGGAAAACGTAAGAGGTATTGAGAAGGTCATTGTCAGCATTCACTGCCACAATGATCTGGGTATGGCCACCGCCAATTCTT
Source organism: Bacillota bacterium (assembly GCA_040753275.1). Lineage (GTDB taxonomy): Bacteria > Bacillota > Desulfotomaculia > Desulfotomaculales > Nap2-2B > JAIMBK01. The sequence goes on along the minus strand of JBFMEJ010000410.1, from coordinate 580 downwards.
TGGCCGGTATAAAGGCCGGTGCCAGCCAGGTGGAGGGTACGGTTAACGGTATCGGCGAGAGAGCCGGGAACACCTCTTTGGAAGAAGTGATCATGGCTATTTACACCCAGAAAGGCCGCTACGGTGTGGAGTTATCTGTTGACACCAGGGAGATAGCTGCTACCAGCAGATTGGTTTCCCGGATTACCGGTGTTCCTGTCCCTGCCCATAAGGCAATAGTAGGGGCCAATGCTTTTATGCATGCTTCCGGCATCCATCAGGATGGAGTTTTGAAGGAACGTACAACTTATGAGATAATTGACCCTGAAGTGGTTGGCATTCCGAAAAATAAAATTGTTTTGAGCGCCAGGTCGGGCCGCCACGCTCTCCGGCACCGGCTGGCTGAACTCGGCTACGAGCTAGAAGGCGAAGAACTGGAAAAAGCATATGAAAGGTTTTTGCATTTGGCTGACCAAAAGCAGGAAGTTTACGATGAAGATTTGCATGCTCTAATGGGTGAGAAACCGGTTAACGGAACCGGCCACCTTGTTTTAAAGAACGTAGCGGTTTCTACCAGTGGCCAGGCACAGGCAACGGCTAC
>JBFMEJ010000409.1:0-1965 GCA_040753275.1 Bacillota bacterium | reverse complement strand
GTTATGGCCTTTGTAAGCGTTTATAACGATTTTAGATTGGGAAAACAATTTGGAGCGTATCTCAATTATTTTATTATCATGTTATCTGCGCTTGGAATTATTCCGTATATCCTGAAAAAGCTTCAGGCTCAAAATGAATTTTTCCCCCGCTTTTTAACGAGCGATTTAATCATTCTGTTCATTTTATTTCCCATCGTTGCATTTTCAGTGTATGGAACAGGTGGGCACTCCGGCGCGAAAATTCTTTTTTTGATCCCGGTCATCATCGCTGCCACCGCCTACGGCAAAGCCGTCGGCTTGACCAGTGCATTTTTCGCCATCCTCATCCTGTTTTCCTACGACGTTTCCCACCTGGAAAAAGCCGCCGTTTCTAAAATGTTTCAGCTGGATTTAATTTTCTCGGGCGTTATGATCACCCTGGCCTGGCTGATGGGCGGGTTTACGGATATTGAGAAACGCACCAGGGAGCAACTCCTTTTTATGGCCAACACCGACGCGCTGACGGGTTTGGCCAGCTACCACCGCTTCCAGGAAAGGCTTCGGGAGGAACTGGCGAAGGCGAAGAAAAATTCCAATTCCCTTGCTTTGATTATGATGGACCTGGACTATTTCAAGTTTTACAGCGACAACTACGGCCACCAAAGGGGGAACGAATTGCTGGCCAAGGTGGGCGAAATATTGCAGGAAGTTGTGCAGGAGCCCTTTTTCCCCGCCCGGTACGGCGGCGAGGAATTCATCATCGTCATGCCCGGCGTCACGCGGGAATTTGCCCGGGAGAAGGCCCTGGAGATTGAAAAAGCTATTGAGTCCTTCCCCTTTGCCGGAGTGGAAATCCAGCCGCTGGGAAAAATGACCGTTTCGATGGGAGTTGGCTGCTACCCGGAAGACGGCGCCACACCGGAAGAATTAATCCAGGCGGCCGACGACGATCTCTACCGGTCGAAGTACGGCGGCAGCCGGGATCATTTACGCATTTCCATTACCGAACAGTTGCGTGCTTTGAGCTTTTTCGATAAAGGGGTCCTGGGTTCCTTAAAAAATTTTTTAACGGCGGTCAACGTGAAAGATAGATATACCTTTGGTCATTCGGAACGGGTGATGGCTTACGCCGTGGCCGTTGCCGACCGGCTGCGCCTGCCGGAGGACGATGTTAACCAGCTCAGGTTCGGAGCGTATTTGCACGACGTGGGAAAAATTGAAGTGGATACGGATATATTAATTAAAGAAGGTCCTTTAACGGATGAGGAATGGGCGGTGATGAGAAGGCATCCCGTCCGGGGAGGTGAGCTTGTCCGCCCCCTGGCGTCTCTGGCGGGGATCGTTTCGGCGATCCGGCACCACCACGAAAACTACAACGGCACCGGCTACCCCGACGGCCTGCGGGGGGAGGAAATTCCCCTGTTGGCCCGGGTTTTGCGCGTTGTGGACAGCTTTGACGCCATGACTACCGTCCGGCCCTATAAAGAGGCGAAAACTCCGGCGGAGGCCTGTTTCGAACTGCGCCGGCTGGCCGGGATAATTTACGACCCGGTGGTGGTGGAGATTTTTACCGGGATGATCCTGGAACAGGAAGAGCAGCAGGCTGCCGCCTGTGTCTCCTGAGTTATTCATTCCTAATTTTTCAATTCCTGTTTTATAAAGGGGGTAAACCGCTGGCATGGAGCGCTTATGGGCACCCTGGCGCACCGCTTATATCGGGAAAGATCACGGCGGCGCCTGCATCTTTTGCGAAAAGCTAAATTCCACTGAAGACGGGGCCAATTACGTCCTGCAGCGGGGCGAAGCGTCCTTTGTTTTGCTTAATTTATATCCCTATACCAACGGCCACCTGCTGGTCGCGCCGAAAAGGCACGTGGGGGACCTGGCCGATTTGACCGGGGAAGAAATCCTGGAGCTGGGCGAAACCACCCGGGAAATGGTCGCGCTGCTGCGCAAGGCCTTCCGTCCGGACGGCTTCAATATTGG
>JBFMEJ010000408.1:0-1968 GCA_040753275.1 Bacillota bacterium | reverse complement strand
GTTTTAAGTATCCTGCTGGGCGCTTTGATGATCGGGTCGGCTCTGCTCGCCGGCCGGGAATATATGGTTTTCGGGAGGATCAGCCTGGCCGAATTCCTTTTTAGCTTCGGCGGTATCCTTGGTCTGGCCCTGATCTTTTCGATTTTGCGCTCCCGTAAATTTTAACTTTGTTTTAGTCGAAGCCTGGTAAATAATAGACGTTGGGAGGACGAATAATTAACTGAGAAATTAACTAAAGAGAGGGGCGCCGGTTTTGAAAAGACCCACCGGAAAAGCCAAGTACGGCAGCATGGAGCGCTGGCTGATTACCTACGCGGACATGATCACGCTACTGCTGATTTTTTTCATTGTCATGTACACGATCAGCAGGGTCGATATTCAGAAGTTTCAACACCTGGCCGAATCATTAAGCAGGGTCATGGGCGGGGGAACGATGGTTTTCCAGGAACTGGGGCCTGCTCTGACGCCGGGGATCAGCGGGCTGGAACCCCAGGAAACCCTGGAAGATCTGGCCGACAAGGCCGAAATGGAAAACATCCGCCGGCAACTGGTCAGCTTTCTTGAAAAAACAGGGCTGGCCGCGAAGATTTCGGTAATCAGCGAAGAGCGGGGAATCGTCCTTAGCTTTCAGGAGGAAGTGCTTTTCAAGATCGGTTCGGCGGAGCTGACGCCGCAGGCGAAGGAGATCATTGCCAAAATAGCCCCGATTCTAATGAAAACCCCCAATTTTATCCGGATCGAAGGGCATACCTGCGATATTCCCATCCACAATGCCCTTTACAAGTCGAACTGGGAGCTTTCCAGCGCCCGCGCCCTGGCCACCGTGCAGGAATTGATCAGGGGCAGCGGCTTTCCGCCCCAGCGCCTGGCGGCGGTGGCCTACGGCGAGTACCGGCCGCGGGTGCCCAATGATTCGGAAGCCAACCGGCAGCAAAACCGGCGGGTGGACATCGTGATTTTGCGCAGCAAGTACAAAGGTTCGGAAGCAGGCGGAGCGCCGGCGGCTTAATTATACCTACAGGCTGGATTTTTTAGGGAAAGGAACGGGTAGATGGATCTCACTGCTGTTGTCGGACTGATTCTGGCGGTTGTCGCCCTGGTGGGCGGCTTTGTCCTGGAGGGCGGGCACATCGGCGCGTTGTTCCAGCCTACCGCCGCGCTGATCGTTTTCGGGGGGACGATTGGAGCTACCATTCTGAGTTTTTCGCTCAACGATTTAAAGATCGTCCCGCGGCTTTTGACGGTGGCTTTTTTTCGCAACCCGCCCAATCCGGCCGAGACCATTGAATTGATTGTCCGGCTGGCAGAGGAGGCCAGGCGCGAAGGCCTGCTGTACCTGGAAAACCGCCTGGACGAAATCGAAGATCCCTTTTTGCGCAAGGGAATCCAGCTGGTCGTGGACGGTACGGACCCCGATCTGGTGCGCAACATTTTAGAGGTGGAATTATATTCCATCCAGGACCGGCACCAGACGGGGGCGGGCGTTTTTGAGGCTGCGGGCGGCTACGCCCCGACGATGGGCATCATCGGCACGGTCATGGGCCTGGTGCACGTGCTGGGCTCCATCGATAAGCCGGAAAACCTGGGCCCCGCCATTGCCCTGGCCTTTATCGCCACCCTTTACGGCGTTTCCAGCGCCAACGTGTTCTGGCTGCCCATTGCGGCCAAGCTGCAGAACCTCAGCAAAAAGGAACTGCTCCTCCGCCAGCTCATGCTGGAGGGGATTGTTTCCCTGCAGGCCGGATACAACCCCATTTTAATCAGGGAGCGCCTGACCGCTTTTTTGAAACCGGACGTCAGGGAAAGGCAGCCGGCCTACGGGCAGGAAGAGGAGTAACAATCAGTTAAGTGCCAGGCACTTAACTTATTTAAACGGCGGTTTATTGTTGCATTAACGAAGTTAGGGGAAGTGGGTTGGTATGCAGAGTTTTGCCGGCCAGGCGATCCAGATCGTGGTTTTTACCCTGG
>JBFMEJ010000407.1:0-1992 GCA_040753275.1 Bacillota bacterium | reverse complement strand
ACCAAATTGAAACAAACGTTAAAATCCAAAAGGCCCTTTGCCGGGAAGCGCCTTTTTACGTCCTTGGACCGCTGGTCACCGATATTGCGCCTGGCTACGATCACATCACCGCCGCCATCGGCGGGGCTCTGGCGGCAATGGCGGGGGCGGATTTTCTGTGTTACGTTACCCCTTCCGAGCACTTGAGCCTGCCGACCGTGGAAGATGTCCGGGAAGGCGTCATCGCCTGCCGGTTGGCCGGGCACGCCGCCGACCTGGTTAAAGGGATTCCCGGCGCCCGGGAGTGGGACCTGGAAATGGCCAGAGCGCGCAAAGCCCTGGACTGGCCCAAACAGGTTGCTCTGGCCATCGATCCCCGGAAAGCGGGGCGTTACCGCCAGGAGCGCAACCCCCTGGAAATAGAAGCGTGTACCATGTGCGGTGAGTTTTGCGCAATGAAACTGGTAGGCCGGTTTCTGGGGAAAAAACCGGAGCGGTGTTAACGTATGTAACCGCATGGTAATTCCTGGCATATATTATTAAAAAAGCCAGGGGGGAATTATCATGCCGGATCATGTCCATTACCACCGTTTTTCCGGGAAAACTTCCGTGGATGTAAAACACTCTCATTCTTATACCGGGACCACCGGGCCGAATATCCGCAAAGGGTGGAGCCACGTCCACGAACTGGTGGCCACGACAAGTTATGATTTCGGCCACAAACACGAAATGAAGGCGGTAACGGGGCCGGCCATCCCGGTGAGGGGCGGCCACGTCCACCGGTACGACGGAAGAACCAGCGTCAGCGGGCGCCCGCCGCACGATCATAACTTCTCCGGAACAACGTCGGGACCAGTTTATTAACCCTTGTCGGTGAATATCCGGTTCAGCAGCCGGATATTTTCTTTTTTTAACGCCATAATAAAGTTACGGGAGGAAATAATTGGGCTGCCGTCGAAAAAGTTGATCAGCAAATCGATCAAATATGGAGTGAAAGTGGTGTACTGGGATAGCAAAGGTCCTCAAAATACGGAAGCAACTGTTAATCTGGCGTTAAAAAGAGCGGCAGAACGGGGAATAAAGTATATTGTGGTGGCGTCCAGCACCGGCCGGACGGCGGAACAGGTTCTGGAAAAAAACAAAACTTTTCATCTCGTCTGTGTAACCTACCATGCCGGATTTAAAGAACCGGGAAAAATTACGCTCGCTCCGGAAATAAAAAGCAAATTGGAAGACGCGGGGGTCAGGGTGTTGATCACCACCCATTTGTTGGCCGGTGTGGACCGGGCCTGCCGGTTCCAGTTCGGGGGGATTTACCCGGCAGAAATAATTGCCAACGCCTTGCGTATTTTGGGCCAGGGCTTGAAGGTCTGCGTGGAAATATCCTGCATGGCCCTGGATGCCGGGCTGATTCCGTATGGAGAGGAAATAGTCGCCATCGGCGGCAGCGGGAGGGGTGCGGATACGGCGGTGGTGATCGTCCCGGCCCATGCCAACAAATTTTTTGAAACAAAAGTAAAGGAAATTATCTGCAAGCCGCGGGAGTTTTAGCCCAAGCAGGGCGCATTTTTTCGCAAATCTTTTGTTCAGGTAGCGCGCTTAGTTTCTGTCGTGAGGGCTGGAATTTGTCCGGGCGAACGACATATGCGAAGCGTAAGTTAAATGTCAGGCACTTAACTTAAGGTAGAAAGCTCTCTTCAAAGAAGTTGCCCATGAAAACATTTGTTCCCGTAAGTAATAATGAAAATGAGACCTAAAGCAAGCATATTTTCCTTTGCGCCTTTGCGCCTGTTGCCTTTGGGCCTCTATTTTCAGAGGAGTGCGAGGTTGGTTTTGGACCTTTCTTCCCTCGGTGAGTTTGGCTTAATCGAGCTGCTTAGCCGGAATTTCGCGACTGACCGGCCGGGCGTGGTGAAGGGGATTGGCGATGACGCCGCCGTTCTCCAGGTAAGCGGGGAGAACTGGCTGTTATTTACTACCGATATGCTGGTGGAAGAGATTCACTTTTCTTTT
>JBFMEJ010000406.1:0-1996 GCA_040753275.1 Bacillota bacterium | reverse complement strand
TTGCCGGTTCCGGCAGCCGGCCGATCGGCCAAAACGATCTGAAAGCCTATTAGTTATATTCGCTAATTTAACGAGAATATCCTGCATAATGGTTAAAAACGTTCATTTCTTGAACCAAAAAGAGCAGGACGGCGAACCCGCTCTTTCATCTCCACGTTAAAAAAGGCCAACTTCCTGCCCGACTGTTGAATGCAAAGAAAAAAAGAAATATATATTTTGTCAGGAAGGCGACATCTGAAACGGGGGTGGGAATGGGCGAAGCAAGCAAAATTAGCGGACAAAGGAACGGCGCATTTAGTTCGTGATTATCCGGAAACAAAAACCATCTTGGAAGAGGGGGGAAACAATGTTTCCTGAAACCCAGGCAAAACGGAACGGACTGTTCAAAAGCGAAGACTGGTGGGCCGTCTGGATTGGTTTATTTATCTTTTTGCTTGGCCTGCTCCGGCTTACCGGGGTGGATCTGGTCGGGTGGGTAGTCAAGACCAGCGTCTGGCTGGACCTTTCAAAAGCCCTCTCGCCTGCAGCCAAGACTTTTCACCTTTCCGGCTTCGCTTCCCTGTTCCTGACCTACGTATTTCTCACGGTCATCTTGAGTATCGGAATCGCCGCCATGGGGGGTAAGGTAGGGCGCTTTATCGGCGGGTTCACCATTATCTTCTGGATCACTTACTGCTGCTGGATCGCCGGCCACAACGCCTTCATTGCGGCCACCCCCGATCAATACGCCAAGTTAAAAATCGCCTGGTCCCTGCGGCTGACCGGCGAGTCCGGGTTCATCATCGCCCTTATTGTCGGCCTTCTCATCGGCAACCTGTGGCCGGGCCTGACCCGCTACCTGCAGGAAGCCGCCCGGCCCGAGTGGTACATCAAGGCAGCCATCGTTATTCTGGGGGCGAAAGTGGGGCTTTACGCCCTGCAGTCCACGGGGCTGGCCGCCCAGATTATTTTCCGGGGTTTTTGCGCCATCATTGAAGCTTACCTGATTTACTGGCCCATTGTTTATTTCGTGGCCCGCAAGTATTTCCGGTTCACGCCCGAATGGGCAGCACCACTGGCCTCCGGCATTTCCATTTGCGGCGTCTCCGCGGCCATTGCCACCGGCGGCGCCATCAAGGCCAGGCCGATCGTGCCCATTATCGTTTCTTCGCTGGTCATCATCTTCGCCGTGGTTGAGCTGCTGATTCTGCCCTTTGCGGCCCAGACCTGGCTGTATCAAGAACCCATGGTGGCCGGCGCCTGGATGGGCCTGGCCGTGAAGACCGACGGCGCGGCCGCCGCCAGCGGTGCCATCGTCGACGCGCTGATCCGCTCCAAGGCCGCCACCGTGCTGGGGGTCAAGTGGCAGGAAGGCTGGATGCTGATGTCGGCCACCACAGTTAAGGTGTTCATAGACATCTTCATTGCCATCTGGGCATTCCTGCTGGCTGTGATCTGGTGCTGGAAGATCGAGTGCAAGCCCGGGGAAAAAGTATCGGCGGGGGACATCTGGCTGCGCTTCCCCAAGTTCGTCCTCGGTTACGCCGCCACTTTTATCCTGGTGCTCCTGATTGGCGCCGGCCTTGCCGACGAAGGGAGAAAGCTTTTGCAGGCGGGCGTCGGCGGCGCCGACAATTTCCGGGGGATCTTTTTTGCCCTTACCTTCTTCAGCATCGGCCTGGTTTCAAACTTCCGGACTTTAAAAGAAGAGGGCATGGGCAGGCTGGCGCTGGTTTACCTGATTTGCCTCTTTGGTTTCATTATCTGGATCGGTTTGTTCATTTCGTGGATCTTCTTCCACGGAATCACCCCGCCGCAAATCGGTTGAGCGGACGCTTAAAAGTAAGGGGGTTTTACGGACGTGAACGAACAGGAAAAGCTGCCGGAAGAAGGCGAATGGTTTGACCTGCTGCCCGTGGAGAAAAAGTTAATCCTCTGGAGCCTGGGGTTAGGTGTGGTTCTTTTGTTTATCCTGGTCTGGATCAGCTATACCGTTGTTCCGGTCGCGAAATAACCC
>JBFMEJ010000405.1:0-1998 GCA_040753275.1 Bacillota bacterium | reverse complement strand
CCGCCCAGCCGTGAGGCGTGCCCGGAATGTGGCGGGTTGATGGTCGTTAAAGGCCGCCGCGACGGGGTTGGGCGGCTTCAGTGCATTAACGAAAACTGCGGTTTCCAGCTGGAAAAGGAGGCCGGCGACAACGGGGAGGCCAAGGAGCCCCTGCCCGCCGACGGGCATCACCCCGGGGAAACAATCCAGCCCAATATAGGGATTAGGGGTTAGGGGCTAGGAATTAGGGGTTATGGGTTTATTTTTTTTGCAGATGCCGTTCGTTTAACCGGTAAGCGGAGAAATCGAACGACGGGCTGCTCCCGGAGGCCCTTATGTACTCATACATCGATAATTTTATTAACTACTTGCAGGTTGAAAAAAATGCTTCCGGCCACACCCTGGAAAGCTATCAAAAGGACCTCTTTCAGGGCCTGGTTTTTTTTGCGAAATTGCTCAGGAAAGAAGAAACCGATTTGCGACCCGGCGATATCGATTACACCGCCGCGCGGGCTTATTTGGCCGCTTTAAGCAGCCGGGGGCTGGCCCGGACCACCATTAACCGCAAACTGGCCGCCTGGCGGTCTTTCTTCCGGTTTTTAAGCCGGGAAGGGGCGGCGCCGGAGAACCCCTGGGCCAGAACGAGCCACCTGCGGTTGAAAAAAAGACTGCCCGCCTTCCTTTTTGAAGACGATTGCCGGCAGCTGGTGGAAGCGCCCGTAGAACTGAATGCTCTGGCTTTACGGAACCGGGCCCTGCTGGAAACCCTCTACGCGGCGGGAATGCGCGTCGGCGAACTGGTGCGCCTTGACCTGAGCGACCTGGATTTACAGGGCCGGCTGATCCGGTTGCTGGGCAAAGGAAAAAAGGAACGCCTCGCGCCCATCGGCATCCCCGCCAGGGACGCCCTGCAGAAATACCTGGACAAGGGGAGGCCGGTTTTGGCCGAAAAAGGCAACCCGGGCCAGGCTTTGTTTTTAAACTGTTTCGGAAACCGCCTTTCCATCCGCGGGGTGCAAAAAATCATCGAAAAATATACTCACCTTTGCGGGCTCGGGCGACGGGTCAGCCCGCACATGTTCCGGCACTCCTTTGCCACGCACCTCCTGGACAGGGGGGCGGACATCCGGGCCGTCCAGGAACTCCTGGGCCACGCCCGCCTTTCCACCACCCAGATTTACACGCACGTAACCAGGGAGAGGCTGAAGCAAGTATATCGCAAAAGTCATCCTAGAGCGTAAAATGGAGGAGGTTCCAGCAAGTGTTTCATGCCACTACAATAATAGCAGTTAAAAAACAAAACCAGGTTGCCCTCGCCGGCGACGGGCAGGTAACCTTCGCCCAAAACACCATTTTAAAACACCGCGCCCGGAAAGTCCGCCGCCTGTACAATAACCGCGTCCTGGCGGGCTTCGCCGGCTCCGTGGCCGACGCCTTCACCCTGTTCGAAAAGTTTGAAGGCAAACTGGAAGCCTACCACGGTAACCTCCAGCGGGCCGCCGTCGAACTGGCCAAAGACTGGCGGACCGACCGCATCTTGCGCCGGCTGGAAGCGCTCCTGATCGTCGCCGACCGGGACCATCTGCTGGTTATTTCCGGCTCGGGAGAAGTCATTGAACCGGACGACGAGGTGGTGGCCGTCGGCTCCGGCGGTCCCTACGCGCTGGCGGCGGCCCGCGCGCTGCTCCGGCACACCGATCTGCCGGCGGCGCAAATCGCCCGGGAAGCTTTGGCCATCGCGGCCGGCATTTGCGTCTACACAAATGAACAAATTACCGTAGAAGAACTGGATGGAAGGAGTTAACCCATGGAAGAACTGACCCCGAAGCAAATCGTGCAAGAGCTAGACAGGTACATCGTCGGGCAGGAGAAGGCCAAAAAAGCGGTGGCCATCGCCCTGCGCAACCGCTATCGGCGCAGCAAGCTCCCGCCGGAGCTGCGCGATGAAGTAATGCCCAAAAACATCCTGATGATCGGCCCCACCGGCGTGGGCAAAACGGAAATCGCACGGCGGCTGGC
>JBFMEJ010000404.1:0-2000 GCA_040753275.1 Bacillota bacterium | reverse complement strand
CCCCGTTGAGACGTTCGAGGATTTCGTACATGTTGCTGACCCGCCCGGCCGCCAGCTTTTCCTTTAACTTGTAGTAGTCAAGGCACGTTCCGCAGGATAAGACGGTTGTTCCCCCGGCGGACATTTTATGCAATTGTTCAAGAACGGGCGAGCCCTCCGTGCTCAGGTAGACGCCGGTATTGATGAAAATTAACGCTTCCGGGGGAATTTCCTGCCCGGCCAGCGAAACAAAAAGGCTTTTCATGAGGACCTGGCCCAGGTCGGGCGAGCCCTGCCCGAAAAGGTTGGAGGTGATCAGATAGGTGGCCCGGCCCCGGGCGGGAGGATTTTCGTCCGGTTTATCCTGCGGTTGCGGACTGCCCTTTCTCTCCTGGATGAGGCCGGCTCTTCCCTTGGTAATGCGCAAGATAAACTCGCCGTTGTTTTCGCTTGCTTCCACCCGGTGGCCGGCGTTGGTGGCGAACAGGGTTACATTTTCTTTGGCTACGGGGTTGTCTACAAGAACGGTTAACTGGGCTTCGGCAGGCAATTCGTCCAGGGCCTTTTTGGTTTCCAGGACCGGTTGCGGGCAGGCGAGGCCCTTGCAGTTTAGCTCCCTGGGCGTCTGCGTCATCTTTAACAATTCTCCCTTCGAAAAATAGATTTATTTGACCATTTGACCACAGATGTTACAGAGAATTATAGGCACAAAGGCAACAGGTACAAAGGCACAAAGTGAATATTCCCTGTCTCAGTGAATAAGTTAAGTGCCTGGCACTTAACTTATTGCAAAGTTATTCTTTTTCAAGTCTCTACCCTGAGCAAGCTTTTCCCTTTTCCCGCGACCCGGCCAATTACGCGCGCTTCGCCGATCCCCTCTTCCGCCAGCCTTTTCAGCAGGAAATCCGCCTTTTCCCCGGCAACGGCGATAAGCAGGCCGCCGGAGGTTTGCGGGTCAAAAAGGATGGCTCGCCGCTCCGGGGGAATCGCCGGGTCGAAAGAAACCTGCTCATTTAAAAAGTCCCGGTTGTGGTAGGCTCCCGCCGGGATCAGGCCCATGGCCGCCAACTCCATCACCCTGGGGAGCAGGGGGATTGTGTGGAGGTGGAAAACTAAGCTTACGCCGCCGGCCGAAGCCATTTCGGCAGCGTGGCCCAAAAGGCCGAATCCCGTGATATCCGTGCAGGCATGGGCGCCGGCCTCCTTCATGACGAAGGAGGCTTTCGCGTTTAAGGCGGCCATCTGCTCAATTGCGGCCCGGGAAGCCTCCGGAGGAGCCATTTCTGCTTTGATGGCCGTACAGATGATGCCCGTGCCCAGGGGCTTGGTCAGGATAAGCAGATCCCCCGGCCGGGCGCCGGCGTTGGTGATGATTTCCCGGGGGTGCGCCAGCCCCACTACGGACAGCCCGTATTTAGGCTCGTCGTCCTGGACCGTGTGCCCCCCGGCAATGATTGCACCGGCTTCCCGGACTTTTTCAGCCCCGCCGCGCAAGATTTCACCAAGCACCTTCACCGGCAGGCAGTTGGGAAAACAGGCAATATTCAGCGCCAGCAAGGGACGCCCGCCCATGGCGTAGACGTCGCTTAAGGCGTTGGCGGCGGCGATCTGGCCGAAGATATACGGATCGTCCACGACCGGGGTAAAAAAGTCCACCGTTTGGATTAACGCCAGATCCTCTGTAATTTTATAAACCGCCGCGTCGTCGGCGGTGTGCAGGCCGACCAGCAGACCGGGGTTTGTGCTCAAGGGCAGTTGGCGCAGAACCTGCGCCAAAGTGGCTGGGCCCACTTTCGCCGCTCACCCGGAAGTTTTGCTCAGTCGCGTCAGGCGCACTTCGTCCATTCTGCTCATCCCCCCTTGCCTTTAATATTACCTTATTTGGAGGCTTTTATTGAATAATTTTAGGCAAGTAATTAAGTAATTCTATTGAAAGTGGTCGAACGAAAAAAGATTTTTATAGCATACCGGAGGGTGTAAAGCTTGTTTTTGGCGGCCTCGCGGGCGCCGGTAATTTGCCC
>JBFMEJ010000403.1:0-2009 GCA_040753275.1 Bacillota bacterium | reverse complement strand
GGGGGTTCGTTTATGCAAATTCAAAAAAATGCTTTGTCTGCACAGGCTGCCCTTCTTATCCAAAAAGCCGTTCAGTTGATCGAAAATTATCCGGGGAATTTGAAATTTCCTGTGGTGGTGGTCGGCGGCTGTCTGAACACCGGGAAGACTACGCTGGTCAATAACCTGCTCAAAAACAATCCGGGGCTCACGTTTACCACTCCCTGTCCGGTCAGCTATGCCTACGGAACGGGGTTTACGGCAAAATTGTGGAGAAAAGATCGCTCCCGGCTGATTTCCGATCCCCGGGAACTGGCCTATCTTTTAAAAACAAAAAACGAACCGGAAAAGCCCGAAAAAGTAGAGGCAACCGTCAACCATCCTTTCCTGAAGCTCTGCCGCCTGGTCGATACACCGGGATGTGATTCGCCGGCGTGGTTCCAATCCCCCGCTCTGGAACAAATCTTTGCCGGCGCCGGGCAAATCGTTTATCTTTTTCACCAGCGCGGCATCCAGCTTTACGACCGGCATTTTTTACACAGGTTAAAAGAACTCCGCGGGCAAAACAGCTACCAGACGTTTTCTTTCTGGTTAAACTGCAATGCCGGGCAGGCCGACGGCACTTCCCTGGCCAGCACCAAAGCCGCTTTAAGAGAGCTGTTTGGCGCGGAAATACCCGTGCATACCCTGAACACCCGCGACCAGGAAAGCGTCGGCGCCCTGGACCTTTTTTTACAGGAGAAACTGATCAGCAGCCTGTTTTCCCAAATTGAAGAACAGCTCCGGGCAGAGGATGCGGCCCTGCCGGAAATGCTGGCCAAACTGCCCGCCCTTCAGGCGGAGGCCGATTTTCTCCTCGGGTTCTGGACGGTAAAAGAAAAGGCCGGGCAGATCCTGGCTTGCCGGCAAGCCATAGCTGAACTTAGAAAACAAAAAGCGGTCAATGCCGTTCTGGCGGAAAACAACCGGCGCAACCTGCAGAGGATATCCCTGCTCCGGACCGGTACCCCAGACACCGGAAAACAGGCCGGCGGGCGCAAACAGTTTGCCGGCGGCGTGGAAGGTCCACCCAAAGTTCCGGCGGCACCCGCCGGTAAACTCGTGGCCACGGCCTGGGGACCGTTTTCCTCGGGGAAGTCGACATTTTTTAACGCCATTATGAAAGAGGCGATCCTGCCGGCCGAAGATAAGCCGACCACCAGCTACCTGACGCGCCTGCACTACGGTCCGGAAAAAGTGGCCGTGGTCCAGTTTCCCAGGCAATTTACTTTCCAGGTCGGTGAATTCCGGAAAAGCAAATTCCGCCCGCAGCGCCAGGAAATCAATGCCCTTGAGCAATACCTGACCAGGGAAGCAGACCTTCCGGAACCAGCCGGAATCGAAATCGCCCGCCAGGGGAGATACCAGCGGGCAACCAAAGCGGAACTAATAAACAGACTGGCGGAGATCAAGGCCCTCCTCCCCCCGCCCGGCCTGCAAAGAGGATCCTTCCCCGCCGGCGCCGGCGGCGCGGCAACTGCGGTGAGGCTGACCTTTCCCAAAACCGCCCGGCTCGTTTACCACCTGGAAAGGGAACGAGCGGAATTTCACCGCCTGCTGTCCGGCCCGCTCAACTATTTGATTGAAACGGTGGATGTCTTCTACCCGGCAGAATTCTTTAAACAGGCTACTTTCCTTGATCCGCCGGGAATTGATTCTGTTTACGCGCAGCACCGCCAGACCTGCCTGAAAGCACTGGCCGGAAGCAGCCTTCTGCTGGTGTTTATCCACGGCAAACAACTCGTCCCGGCTTCCTACCTGAAAGAGATCCGGGAAAACATCGCCGGGCGGGCCGGGCACCTGGCCAGGGCCGGCCGGGTCCTCTTTTTGATCAATTTTGCCGATACCTTGACGGCGCTGGAGCGGGAAAGGGCGGCCAACTTTGTCCGCCGGCAGTTCAACGCCCTGATCCCCAACCCGCCGCTTTTCCTGATTTCTTCCCTGGCCGCCTTAAACGGCCGCGACGGCGGCTTCGAAAAAGTTTTGCGGCG
>JBFMEJ010000402.1:0-2012 GCA_040753275.1 Bacillota bacterium | reverse complement strand
CGGCCAATGTGATCATTATCGGCATCTGGACCACGGGGGTGCTTTCCGCCCTCTACGCCGGGACTTTAATCCCGGATTACCGGTCGACGGCCAGCCTGCTCTCCGGCGTGGTGAACGGAATGGCCACCATCCTTTGCGCGGTGGTGGTGGACCCTACCGCGGCCACCATCACGGACCAGGCCCTGCGGGGGGAAAGAGACCAGCAAGACGTGAAACAAATGGTTTATTACCTCTGTTTGACGAGAATTTTCGGTACCCTGCTGGCCCAGATTCTCTTTTTGCCCGCTGCCTATTTAATTAAATATTGCGCGCTGTTCATCGTGGGTCTGTAGGGCGTGAGTCTGTAAGCGGCCCGGCAGCGAAAAGGGAACAAAAAGACAGGCACAAATTCCTTTGCGGGCGACATAGTGTATTACTAGCCCACGGCGTGAATATCCGGCTGCTGCTTTTTTGGCAAGAATACACAGATCAGGAATGTTTCACGAATATTTCCGGATGAGTTGGCAAAAAGCTAGATCAGGGTGGTTTACTCATGAACTGGGCCGTGATCCCGATCCGAACCCACGTCATCACGGAAAACGACGAGATCGTGAGCCTGGTCGGCAGGTATACCGCGGGGATTGCCGGGCCGCAGGACATTATTGCCGTTGCCGAAAGCGTTGTGGCGATCACCCAAAAAAGGGCGATTTTACCGGAGACTGTCCGCCCCGGACTGGCCGCCCGCTTTTTATGCCGCTTCCCGGCCAAGCACGGCAGTCTGGCCACGCCGGGAGCCATGCAGCTGGCCATCCAGGAGGCAGGTTTACCCAGGATTTTGCTGGGCTGCGCCGCCGCCTTTTGCGGCCGCCTGATCGGCAAAAAGGGTTTCTTCTATCTGGTGGCCGGCCGGGAACTGGCCTTCATTGACGATATTGCCGGCACCATGTGGCCCTACGAAAAGCATATCATCCTCGGTCCCAAGGAGCCGGACCGGGTGGTTCATTCCATCCGGGAAGCCACGGGCACCGAAGCGGTGGTCGCCGACGTAAACGATTTAAAATGTGTCGATATTCTTGCCGCCACCAGCCCGGAAAGCGGGCGCATCGCCAAAGAAGCTCTGGTTGACAACCCGTTCGGCAACGACGATCAGCAAACGCCCATTGTGGTGATCAAAAAAGTTCAGGAAGGGATGTGAAGAGACTTGTTACCGACGCCTAAAAAATTCACCCTGGCGGCTGGGGCGAGCGAAGGGGGAACCCCGCTGAACGCCTTTGACCGGGCTTTGCTGGCAGCGGGGGCCGGGAACGTCAACCTGGTGAGGGTGAGCAGCATCCTGCCGCCGGGGGCAGCGTACGTGGAAAAAATCGCCCTCCCGCCGGGAGCCCTGGTTCCCGCGGCCTACGGCGCCCTTACCTCCACCGCCCCGGGCGAGATCATTACAGCGGCGGTCGGGGTAGGCATTCCTGAAGAGGGTTTTGGCGTAATCATGGAATATTCCGGGCATTTCTCGAAGCAGGAAGCAGAGCAAATTATGCGGCAGATGGTCGCCGAGGCTTTTGAAGTGCGGGGGCTGCCGCTGGTTAAATACATGGTCAAGGCCGTTGAACACCGGGTGATCAAAACCGGGGCGGTCTTTGCCGGGGTAATTCTGTGGTATTAAAAACGTGCCTTCGATTATTCCGGGAGCATTTATGAATAATTTTTGAGCAGCCTGGTTAAGATCTCCCGGGCCCCAGCCAGGGCCCGCGCCCGGTGGCTGATGGTGTTTTTTATTTCCGGAGCCAGTTCCGCAAAGGTTTTTCCCAGTTGAGGCACGAAAAACAGGGGATCGTAACCGAAACCCCTGTTTCCCCTGGGCTCGGCAGCAATTACTCCTGCGCAGGCCCCTTCGGCGGTGTAGACCTCCCCGCCCGGAGTGGCAACGGCCACCACGCAGCGAAAACGGGCGGTGCGCTTTTCCGGGGGAACTCCCGCCAGCAGGCGCAGGAGTTTTTCGTTGTTGGCCCGGTCGTCGCGGCCCTCGCCGGCGAAAC
>JBFMEJ010000401.1:0-2015 GCA_040753275.1 Bacillota bacterium | reverse complement strand
AGTAATGGAAAAGCCTAAATAATTAACAATCCAAAACGGCAAAAAAGTAAAGAAAAAGGCTCCTCTGGCAAATTCTGCGGTGAAAAGAAGCGATAACAAACCCCATTCCCTGCGTCCCAAAATCAAAAACGGCAACTAAAGGACAGCCTCCAACCTCTTTTGCTTAATATTATACTGCAATTTGGCGAAATTGGAAAGTTTGGCGGGAGATATTGTGTCCAGGTAAATGGGCGCGGCCGGGGCCGGAGGAGGGGAAGGGGAGAGAGGGGCACAGCCACGTCCGGCGCCCGCCCTTTTGGTTTTCGCGTTCGCTTAATTTTTTGCGCCGAGGGGGACCCCGGTCCGCTTTTGCGCGGAAGGCTTCCGGAAAGGGTTTTGCGTCGGCTTTTGCCGGACAATCCTGTGCCCCGGCGGCAAACTTAAACAGCCGGGTTAATCTTTGCGTTTCACGGCCAGCAAGTAAATTTCTTCCCCTAAATTTTTTTCCGCCTCTTTTAACCGAGCAATCTGGGCATCGGTCAAGCGGGCCAGCTCAAACTTTTGATTATTGATTTCCAGCACCTTAAAACAGCCTCCTTTTTTTAATTTTATTTTCCCCGCTTAAGAAAAAATTACACCGTTCTTGATTGGCCGGTAAAAGTTAAGATATAATCTTTTTGGACTTTGAAAATATACCCGGAAATGGAGTAATTATGACCGGAAGAGGGACAAGCCTGCCTTTTTTGTTCTTTTTTCTTTTCTTTTTTCTTTTTCCTGTGCGAGGGCCCGCCGGGGAAACCGCTCCATCCCCGGCAGGCGAGGCGGCGGTGTTGATGGACGCCCGCAATGGCCAGGTGCTCTACGCGAAAAATATGCATAAACGGATGTATCCGGCCAGCACGACCAAAATTTTGACGGCGCTGCTGGCGCTGGAGAAAGGGAACCTCGATGAATTGGTCACCGTTCCCGAAGAAGCCTGCCGGGCAGGCGGTTCAGCCATCGGTTTGCAGGCGGGCGAGCGCCTTACGCTTCGTGATTTGCTATACGCTTTGCTGCTGGCTTCGGCGAACGATGCCGCCGTGGCCATTGCCGATCACCTGGCCGGATCAGTAGAAAATTTTTCCGGGCTGATGAATGAAAAAGCAAGTTCGCTCGGGGCCGCGGACAGCCATTTCACCAACCCCCACGGCCTGCCGGACCCCGGCCATTATACCAGCGCCTACGACCTGGCCCTGATTGCGCGCCGCGCGATGCAAAACCCTACGTTCCGGGAAATGGTGAAAACCCGTTTAAAGGTAATCAGCCGCCCGGAGGCGGACCGCTCCAAGGGCCCTCCGCAGGAGCATCTGTGGAACCACAACCGGCTGCTGGAACGTTACCAGGACGCCACCGGGATCAAAACGGGCTACACCGTTGAAGCCGGCCAATGCCTGGTGGCCTCTGCGCAAAGAGATCAACGGGAATTAATTGCGGTGGTTTTAAATTGCCAGGGGGAAGCGGTTTTTGAAGCTGCCAGGCAACTTTTAGATTATGGGTTCAATAACTTTTTTCCCGCCCGGGTGGTCAAAAAAGGGGAAAAGGTTGCCTCGGTGGAAGTTGCCGGCGGGGAGCCGGGGGAGGTCGATCTCTTGACCGGCAGCGATTTCTGGTACAACTTTCCCCAGGGGAGCACCCCGAATTTGACCCGCCGCCTGCAGATCGCCCAAAAAGTCCAGGCTCCTTTGCCGGCGGGGCAAAAAGCGGGGCAGCTGCTTATTTATGACGGGGAGCAAAAGGTGGGGGCGGTTGATCTGGTTGCCGCCCGCGCCGTGGAAAGGGCACCCGGCAGATCGTGGCTGTTCTGGCTGGCGGGAGCGGCCCTTTTGTTTTTTTACCTGCGGACAAGGACGGTCAACCGGCGCAAACAGTACTTACAGCGGCGCCTCAGCAGGAGAATCGGGATTAGGGATTAGGTCGATTTTTGTCTCTCTTCCCTGGATTGCATCCACCGGGGAATTGGTTTATAATGAACTAAAGAAGGATTTATCCGTCCGCTA
>JBFMEJ010000400.1:0-2015 GCA_040753275.1 Bacillota bacterium | reverse complement strand
CACGGCGGGGGGTACCGAACGTCGCCACACTTTTATATTCCAGGCGCTGCTCGCTTAAAGCATTTTCCGCCATTTCCTTGAGTTCGGCCAGAGCCGGTTCTAAAAAACGGGCCGGCATTTCCTCAGTGCCAATTTCCAGCAGAAAATCCCGCCTGTTCCCCTCATCTCGCCCAGGCGCGGATTGACCGGGCTTTGCCTGTTTACCCACAAGACCCAAGCCCCCTTCTCAAAAGCGGGTAATCCATCGACTCCCGCTGCTCCACATAAACCTGCGCACAGCGCCGGGCCAGGTTGCGCACTCGCCCGATAAAGCCGGTGCGTTCGGTAACACTGATGGCTCCTCTGGCATCAAGGAGATTAAAAACGTGGGAACACTTTAAGACGTAATCGTAAGCCGGGAGCACAAAACCCTTTTCCACCACCTGCAAGGCCTCCTGCTCGAACATATCAAAAAGCTGAAAGAGCACGGCGGTATCGGCTAACGTAAAGTTGTAATGGGAATGCTCCACTTCTCCCCGGTGGTGAACGTCACCGTAAGTGATGTCACCCACCCATTTTATTTCAAAAACATTATTCACTTCCTGAACAAACATGGCCAGCCGCTCCAGGCCGTAAGTAATCTCGGCCGAAACAGGCCGGCAGTCAAACCCGCCGCATTGCTGAAAGTAGGTGAACTGGGTCACTTCCATCCCGTTCAGCCACACTTCCCAGCCCAAGCCCCAGGCGCCCAGTGTCGGCGACTCCCAGTTATCCTCCACAAACCGGATGTCATGCCCGCCCGGGTCAATGCCGATGGCCTTGAGACTATCCAGGTAAACCGCCTGCACATCGTCGGGAGACGGCTTAAGAATAACCTGATACTGGTAGTAATGCTGCAGGCGGTTCGGGTTCTCCCCGTAACGACCGTCTGTCGGCCGGCGCGACGGCTCGACATAGGCCACCCGCCAGGGCTCCGGCCCCAAAACGCGCAGAAAAGTAGCCGGGTTCATAGTACCCGCCCCTTTTTCCACATCGTAAGGCTGCTGAATAATACAGCCCTGCTCCGCCCAGAATCGATCCAGAGCCATGATCAAATCCTGAAAGTTCACAATCTGCCCCCTCTCAAATTCTTCCTCCTCGAAAGCTTGCCGAAAAACCCATTTTGTCATTGCGAGCGAAGCAAAGCAATCTCATAGGAGCTATCAGCGGTCAGCTCGATAAAGAAAGAATTAATGACGCTTGGTAATGTCATTGCGAGCGAAGCGAAGCAATCTCTTTTCCTTCGCCGAAAGTGCAGGACCTGTCCAAAAATAATTAAACCCCCTGTCCCCCGGTACTACAAATTCCACCAGGGACGGGAGGCCTCTCCCGCGGTTCCACCCTGCTTGGCCGCCTTAAACGGCCCTCTTATTAATGCAAGTTTTACTCACCACAAACAGCAGTTTTCCAATCCGGCATCCCGCAATCTCACCAACTGCCGCCAGGCTTTCCCCTTGCCGCTCGGGAACCCCTTTCACCGGCATCGCCTTACCCGGATCCCACCGCCCCGGGCTCTCTTCAAAAGCTCCCACCGGCTACTCTTCCCCTCATTGCCGCTATTTTTTTCATTAAATTTAGCAAATCCCACGGCCAAAGTCAAACTCTTTTTATATTACACATTCATACCCCTTGTTTTTAACAAAAAAATATACGCCAGGGAGTAACCAGTTCCTAAAACTCATTCATTCTTCCCGCCGGCAAGCCAGGCTGTTCCACGCTTCTTCGTATACCTTCAAATCCTTTTCGCTGAACAAAACAAACCGTACTTCTGCAAACTGATGCTCCCGGCAGAAGTCGCGCACCGCGGCCAGGGCTATGCGGGCCGCCCGTTCGATCGGGAAGCCGTAGGCGCCGGTGCTTATGGAAGGAAAAGAAAGGGAAGAAATGTTTTTCTCCCGGGCCAGAGACAGGCTGGAATGGTAGGCGTTCCTTAACACCTCTTCTTCCCCCCGGCCGCCGCCGGCCCAGATGGGCCCCACCGTATGGATCACGTACCG
>JBFMEJ010000399.1:0-2023 GCA_040753275.1 Bacillota bacterium | reverse complement strand
GACCAGAGGTAGTAATCGAAATCCCGGCGCATGCGCTCGATTTCTTTGAGCATTTCCCCGGGCATCGCCACGGTAATGCCGACCCGCGAGGGGCTTAAGCCTTCGGAAGGAAGGGGGGCAATCGTTAACGAAACCACCAGGGGGTAGAGCAGAGGGATCCCGATCGCCAGGAGGCAAAAGATAACCAGGCCCCAGATGAGCTTTCCCCTTGCTTCCAGGAACTCTTTTTTAAACATTCCCTTCATTCTTTTTCTTCCCTTCCGTGAAGTACTCGAAAAAGACCTGCTCTAGGTTCTGGTCGATGACTTCCAGGGCGAAAAGCGGGTGTCTCTTTAACTCCTCCAAAACCCCGCTTAAGTTTTCGTTGACGGTCAAAAAGAAGCTGTCCCTTACCCGCTCTACTTTCGCCACACCGGGAAGCGCTCCCAGGTTTTCCGGCGGTTCCTTTTGGAAAACCACCCTCACTTTCTTTTCCGTGGTCTTGATTTCCTCCAGGGATTTCACGGCCAGCAGTTTTCCCTCCTTGATTATCCCCACCCGGTCGGCAATCCGTTCCACTTCGTTTAAGCGGTGGGAAGAAAGGAAAATGGTTTGCTTTTCATCCTTGTTTTCCAGCAAAAGGCTTAGAAACTGCTGCTGCCGGACGGGATCGCACCTGCTGGTGGGATCGTCTAAGATCAGCAGCGCCGGACGGGGGGCCAGGGCCAGGATGATCTCCAGCTCCTGCCGCATGCCGGCGGAAAAAGTGGCGATCTTCTGCCGCGGGGGAATGGCGAACCGCTTCAGGGATGTCCTGACGAAATCGTCATCCCAGGAAGGATAGTAGGGTCTGATGACGTCGATCAGTTGGGCAGGGGTCAAAGAAGGGTAAAGGATGTTATCTTCGGTAACGTACCCTATT
This sequence comes from Bacillota bacterium, assembly GCA_040753275.1. Lineage (GTDB taxonomy): Bacteria > Bacillota > Desulfotomaculia > Desulfotomaculales > Nap2-2B > JAIMBK01. The sequence goes on along the minus strand of JBFMEJ010000399.1, from coordinate 1,122 downwards.
TTTTGCTTTACCGCGATATTATCAACGGGGTTTTCGCCAAAAATCCTGACGATCCCGGAAGACGGCCGGAGCAGTCCCGTAAGCAGTTTGCCGGTGGTGGTTTTCCCCGCCCCGTTGGGCCCCAAGAAGCCGAAGATTTCCCCTTCTTCGATCGCGAGGTCCAGCGGCCCCAGGGTCCAGCCGGAACGGTATTTTTTAGTTACTCTTTCCAGGTAAATGGGCATATGTATTTATTGCACCTTGCCTTTCTGACCTTGTTGCTGTTTTATGCCTGTTTCAATTGCCTGTACCAGTATTTCCGGCTGCTGCGAGCCAATCAGCAGCCGCCTGCCGTCGGCAAGTTCCAGCTCAACACCCCGGTTGCCGCTCACGGTATACGCCCAGCCGTTTTTGTGCCAGTGAATTCCCCAGCCCGCGTGCTCGAAAATTGCGTTGTAGGTGTAAACCCTGTAATTTTTTAGATTTTCAAATGGTACTGTTCGCCGAAGGAACGGAAAGTAACGGATATGAATTCCTGCGGGGTCGACCACGGTTACTAACTTAGCTGTGCAAAAAAAGACAAGGAGGCCGATTAAGACCGGAAGCATAAGTGAGCCAAAAATTGCCAGCCCAGTGTCCGACATTGGTCTGTCACCCCAGGGAACACCCAGAACGAGCTGCTGGAACATTCCGTAACTAATATGAATAACCGGCAGCAGGGAAACCGGCAGGAGGATGATCCAGAGCCAGATTTGCCGGAACTGCTGGACCTCCCGGTAAATTACGTCTGAGGGAAGGGTTTTCTGAGGCATGCGTTCATCTCCCGGTTACTTCTTTTTTTCCTCCAGTTCATGCAGAAATATTTCCTTCAGGACGTCCTTTTCTATTCCCAGAAAGCGCGCCTCCGCCAGCAGTTCCCTGATTTTCCTTTTGAGCTCTTCCTCTTTTTGGACCTTGTTTAGTTTGGCTGCCGCCGGCGCAATAAAGGTTCCGCTTCCCCGGCGGGTCGTGATGATCCCTTCTCTTTCCAGTTCCTGATACGCCCTGACCACCGTATTGGGGTTGATCAGGAGTTCCAGGGCCAACTGCCGGACCGGGGGGAGTTGCTCGCCTTCCTGGAGAACGCCGGTGAGCACGGCTTTT
>JBFMEJ010000398.1:0-2024 GCA_040753275.1 Bacillota bacterium | reverse complement strand
ATATAAGCCAGGAGGCCGGACCGGCGCCCGCTCCCCTAAACCCTGTTTTTGTTGAGAAACTGGCCTGGATTATCCCCGGCCCGGAAAACATGTTCGTCCCTCTCGAACTGGCCGCCGTCGCGAACTACCACGGCCACCTTTGCCCGGAACTGGCCGTTGGCTACCGGGCCGGTTTAATCGCCCGCGCAAGCTTAAATCTCCACCGCCAGAACGCGCACGAATTTTTTGTGGTGGCAGAAAATCTTTCCTCGGCGATTGACGCCCTGCAGTACCTGACGGGGTGCACCTTTGGCAACCAGAGCTTTTACGCCTTCGAAACGGGCAAGCACGTTTATTACTTCGCCCGGTACAACAAGGAGCAGGTTCTCCACCAGACGCTGCGGATTTCCCTGATTAACCCGCTGATTGACCTGAGCCCTTATCAGTCCATTGCGGCCAGGCTATGCTCGGGCAAGACTGCCCCGGAGGAAATTTCCCTCTACCACCGGGCAATCAGCCAGGTCGTCAAAGACATCTTAAATCTTCCCGAAGAATCTTTATTTACCCAAAAAGTAGTTTCCATCAGGCGCCCGCAGCCATTCTCCCGGCACGCTTACAGCAGGTGCACCTGCTGCGGCGAAGTGGTCGCCGCTTTCAGCATCGTGGTAATCAACGACAGGCCGCTTTGCCCCGTTTGCGCGGGCAGGGAAAAATAGTCAGAGTCTGCGCGCCAGGAAGATTGTAGCCATCCTCCGCCGAACATCACCCCGGCGCAAAGCAAAAAGACGGCTTTAAACCGCTGAGCTGGGAGAGTACCCTGCCAAGAGAACTGCCAGCCGCTAAGGAACCAGGCGGAAGATTGTTTAAGTTCTTTTAGTACCCAAAAATCCTGCCGGCCGGAATGTATATTTTTTACCAAAACGGGGTACTTTATGGTTAAACCTTTTCCGACGCAAGGAGGAATCCGCAATGAGCTGTTCCAGCATCAAACACCGGTTTGAAGAAGAAAGGCAAAAAGGTTTGAGTTTCCTGCAGGCCATGGAATTTTACAAAGAAGCGGAGGGGTCGGTGGCCGCCCATAAAATTGAAATCGAAGAAATGCGGCGCACCAACGCCGATCCGGAGCGCATCAGGCACCTGGAGGAACACATTGCCGACGGCGAAAGATTGCTCCAGGAAATAAAGTTCCTTCATTTGCACTGAATGCATGCCGCTCGCCCCTTACCCTGACCCTCTCCTTCCCAGGGAGAGGGGGCCATCCTCCCAAGGAGGAAAACCGTCCTGGATAAGTTTATTTATCCATTATTTTCAACCACCACGTTCTGAGCACCCTGGCGCCGAAGCAAACGAGCGCCTGTTTGCCTTTTTCCGGATTCCATTCCGGCGGTAATCCATAACCGGCAACAATTGGCTGTTTTCTTAAAAACTTACCGCACGCCGAAAATGGTAAGGGTGGCGCTGTAAACCTTCTGGTCGTATTCCCCTCCTTTTTCTGCCTGGCTGTCCTCGTGCCGGACGTAGAAAAGCCAGTGTCCCTCGGCCCGCAAGGGGATTACCGCCCGCCCGTCGGGACCGGTTTTCACCTGGTACGGATACCTCCTCTTTTCGTAAAAACTCCAGTTAGTGCATAAATTTGCCTCCAGCAGAGGTAAGCCCCGGTAGCGGACTTCGATGGTCACCTCCTGCCCTTTCTGGCAGAAGCCCGGCCAGACGGCGATTTCCAGCTGGTGGCCCAGGAAAGAAAACCCCTCCCGGTGGTGGTGATGGCCATGGTTATGCCCGTGCTGATGAGGAACGGGTTGAGGCTGGTTAAAACCACAATGGGAATGATCTGCCAGCTCGTGACAGTCATGCTGATGGCCATGACCGTGGCCGCGTTCATGCCCCAGGTGCCCCACAGGTATGTACGTTTTTGCATACTGATAATAGTAGGCGGCTCTCCGGGCATCCGGGTAGTCCCGGCGGGTTCCCCGTTTATGCTGCCCGTCCCGGGTAATCACCAGCGGTCCCACGTCATATTCCACCGCCAGTGTCCAGATGCCTTC
>JBFMEJ010000397.1:0-2027 GCA_040753275.1 Bacillota bacterium | reverse complement strand
AACTGCGGGCGGGTCGTCCTGGCCGTACCCGGGTGCGGCCGGCAAGCTGCTGGCCGCCTTGTTCGGAAATAACCGTCACCGCCCGGTTTTCAGGGAAAACGACTTCTACGGCTGCCCGCTGGAAATCGACGTTCCGGGGATGCTGGCTTACCTCTGCGCATCGCCCGGGTCAATGCGTACTGCCGGGAATTGATGAGCTTGGAGGAACTAAAACTGGCCAAGGATCTGCTTGCCCGCTCGCCCGGCATTGTCTCCGAACCCCCACCCGGCTCCTCTTACGGGATCAGCGGGCGGTGCGAACACGGGGTACCGGCCAGCCGCGTAACCCGCAGCTGTCTTTTGGTGCGCCGGCGGGCGGAACTGCCGGGAAAAATACGAATCCAGCCATGTCTTTTTTAGCCGGTGGTAGCGGTTATACAGAAAGCGCAGCCCGGGGCGGGCAAGCAGTTTTTCTTTGAAGGCGGCAGATTGAATCTGCCAGAGGAGATCCCCCGCGGAGGTACCGGCATTCCCGACGTCCAGGCGCGGAATGGCGCGGGGATCGGTTTTTGCCGTTACCAGGGCGCTGCGGGTGGTGTAGCAGAACTGGTAGCCGAGTGATTGCGCAATTTCGATCAGTGGTTCGCTGGATTCCCCGTACGGCCAGGCAATTTGTGTCACTGGCCGGTGCAGTTTCTTCTCCATGAGATTGCGGGCGGTGGCCAGGTCGTCCACCACCCTTTGCCGGTACTCTTCTTCCGTTTCCAGGCGGTTTTCCCCGGGGAGCCAGATCCGGTGAGCCAGGACGGGCTTGGGGTGGCCCTCTGGGTCTGTGGGCGCACGATGATGGCTATGGTCCGTGTGGACGTAAAAACTCATTCCGTTTTCCTGCATCTCCCGCATCTCGTTCCAGGTGAGGTGTTCCAGGCCACCGATTTTTTTGCCCGCCCAGGAAGTAATCACAAAATTGGCGGCTGGAAATCCCCGGGCTTTCAGTTCCGGGTAGGCATAACGGTAAAACGAACGGTAGCCGTCGTCAAACGTAATCACGACCGCTTTTTCCGGCAAAGGAGTTTTTCCTTCCAAAAAACCAGCCAGTTCCCCGGTGGAAATCACGTGGTAGCCGCGCTGCAAAAGGGCGTCGAGGTGTTCCTGGAATAACTGAAGGGTAAGGGAATACGGCCCGCCGGGCGCCGGGTCGATTTGATGGTAGAGGAGTACGGCTGCTTCGTTCGCGTACGGCGCCCAAAGAAGACTGTTTATTTTATACCTGGCGTAGGCCAGGAAAAGGGCGGTAATTAATACGGCGCCTAATATGCAGGCCGTTATTTTAGGCAAACTTTTCCGCAAACTGGTTCCACCCGATATTTTCATTATGCATAACCTTCGAGAAATTTCGCCTCCAACTCCAGAAATCCTTTCCAAAGCCCAAACCATCTTCAAATAATTATAAAGTTGTTTGGCTGGACAGGCAGATGTTTCCAGATAAGCAGGCAAGCTATGGATATAGCTGACGGATTATCGGGCTCCGAAGTCTGCATTTTCTGCGGCGGACCCCGGCCCTGGAAAGGCCGCCAGGTTGTTTAAAATCAAGGCGGCGCCCAGGGGCTATAGCGATAAAATTTGCTTTTAAAACATAATTGACAAATTGTTTAGGGCGAAGATATATTTTTTAATAATAGTAGTAAATTTGACCCAGAGGATCTTTTTTAAAAGGTGGGATAATTTTGATCGAACGTTACATGTATCAGGACATCATCCAATTTAAAATGGGTAGGGCGGTAAACAACCAGGTGTTATACTGGGCGGCCGTTTACCTGGTGGACGGCCTGTTGATTGATACCGGCCCCGCCCATACGGCTCGCGAGCTTTTGGAGGAACTGCGCAGAGAAAAAGTGAGGGCAATTTCGTCCGTAATGCTGGGGATCAGATCGGGCGACGGAGGTTTGGCGATGATTTCCCGGGGTACGCCCAGGTGTTCGGCGAGCCGGCGCACCTGGGTTTTATAAAGGGGTAAAATGGGTGCCAGGTCGGCGGCGCTGTCGCCG
>JBFMEJ010000396.1:0-2049 GCA_040753275.1 Bacillota bacterium | reverse complement strand
GTCGATGTAACCTCCCCAGGAAAACCCGGGATCCGGGATATAGACCAGCCAGGGGGAGGGGGCTTTCTGGTCAAAATACTCGGGCCAGATGTAAAACAGCTTCAGGGGATGCTGTTTTAAAAACTCGGCTTTGGCCGTTTCGGCCGGCACCACGTTATGGTTATCCGGCAAGGGAACGGGCGAACCGCTTATGCCGCAGTAAAATCCAACAATCTTACCGGTCAGGGCGTCTACCTGCACCGAGCAGGCCCGGTCCATGACCGGCACGCCCTGGTGGACCTGGTTAAAGGTAAACGAGATTACCGGCCGGGGTCGTTCCTGATCTTTAAGCTTGCTCTGATCTACCCAGGCGGGAATCCTTTCTTCTGCATCCGGGTACACCCGCATCTCCAGCTCTGCAGGTCCTGTTTGTAAGTATTTTTGCAGAAACTTCACCGCCGTGTCCTGAGCGGCTTCCCGGGAAACACTACCCTTTTGGCCGCGCCCCGATTCGTCCTGGTAATTGTAGCTAATCACCTGTCCGGTGCCGGCGATGGTGGTCAGGTGCACAAAGCGCATCTGGCGGTAATCGTAGTCCGGTTTGCCCTCAGTTCCCTTTGGCGGTATAGTGTTCCAGGTATAACTTTTCTGTTTGATTCCCCGATCAGGGAAAGACTGCAAATCGCTGGCCCCTTGAAACTGCATTCCCGTCATATCAATGCCAAATGCATCGGCCAGCAGCTTGGCGGCTTCTTCCGGCGTCCTGGCGATCAATTGTTGGCCCTCCCCCTGCAGGGTGAGGCGCTGGGGCTGGGGAAAGGAGGGCATGAATTCTGCCAGGGGTTTTCCCGTCAGGGCATCGATTGTGGCCATGGATATGGGCACATACACCAGTGCCGGCCGGGTTTCGCCCTTTTCCGGCTCAAATCCCGGGGCATACAAGTGTTGTCGTTCACTATATTGCAGTTTCATTTCCAGCATCCCGGCAAATGTCTTTTCCGCCTCTTCCCGTGTTACGGCCCGGGAAGGATCGGGAAACCTGGTCAGGTCAATCCCTTCGTCCTTTTCCCTGTGGAAGCTGGTGATGTGGCCGAAAACGTCCACTCCCAGCCGGAAGCCGCTGTTCAAAAGGGGAATTCCGTTAACCAGGCAGTAATAAGGCACATCAGCCGAAACCCAGGTGATTTTATTTCCCTTGTCGTCCTGGGTGCCGGTACCGCTGAAGCCGAGGTCATCACCCGGCGCGTAGTCCTTTATTTTGTCCCCCAGAATCTGCCGGGCAAAGGCCGTCGCCTTTTCCCTGGCCAAGGTGGGGGAGGGGACCTTTTCCGAGGCCCAGGCCGGGTTCTGGAAGTTGTAACTGATCAGTTCCCCCGTGGCGGTTTCAAAAGTGAGGTAGGCGTTTGCGCTCTGAATGCCCCGTTCCGTGCCTGGGGCCCGGTCACTCAGCATCACCGACCAGGTTTTATCGCCCTCATTGTTTACGTGTTGCACTGATAGTTCTTTTAGTTCCGGTACGGCCTGGTAGACCTTTTCCAGGGCCTGTTGCTGCGCTTCGGTCAGCGCCGGTTTTTGGGCCTCCGTTATCCCCTGTGGCGCTACCACCCGTACTCCGCCACCGCCGTCCGTTGCTTGAACAACGGACGCCGGGTTTTCCGCCGCCCAAACCGGGGAAGCCAGCAGCATACCGGCGGCCAGCACAGCGGCGGCCACACCCTGCACTTTTTTCACCTGCATCTCCTCCCTGTAATGTTTGGTTAAACGGACTACCTACCTGAAAAAAGAAATGTAACAAGAGAAAATTGTTGTTGTACCCCCCCTTTTTTTTAAGATAGCTCATTTATCATTTATATAGACTGCCTTAGAACTGGAATGTAACAGACGTAAGTGTTCACTGAAACCGGTGGTTGATAAAAAGGCGCGGTGTTATCCAGGGCCAATGGCCCCGTACTCACCCCCGGGGTTTCAGGTTTAATTGGTACCACCGGTTTTACGAAAACCTGGTATACCGCTGGGTGCTGGGCGAAGCGCCGGTAATAGTATCCAGCAAGCTGTGGTACTGTCGGTGCG
>JBFMEJ010000395.1:0-2054 GCA_040753275.1 Bacillota bacterium | reverse complement strand
AAACCAACGAATTCTGAATTCATCGCCATGGTTGCCGATAAGCTGCGCATCGAAGCCAAGGTAAGTTAAGGTTTAAATTCAAGAGCAGGCACAAAGTTAATATTCCCGGTACAAACTTTCTCTTTGTGCCCTGTGCCTTAGTGCCTTTACTCCTTTATTTATTCCGCTTCATGGAGAGTACTCCTTGTTTTCCATCTGGGAAAGGCATTAAAAACCTGACTGCCGGTCAGGTTTTTTTCTTTCGGCCCGTGGAAAAAGAAGGATTTTTTTCAGTGTCCATGTATTATTTTCCTCGATCAATCAAAAAATACTTAATAATCCCCGTGTCCGCACATAGTCCTGTTGCGGAAGAAAGGAAAGAAATTTCATCCCGCCGGGCGGGGTTATCGACTTAAAACCCCCCAGCAGGTTTTGCAAGCGCTAAACCAACTACCGGGTGAAATAAGTCATGTACGTCAGAGGCGTGGCCAGGGTGGACGGGCGGACGAAAAATCTGGTGAAGAGGCTTACCCCGAACGATATTGCGGTCATTAACCACCCCAACCTGGACAACCTGGCCGCCCGCGTGCTCCTTTCCATCCGCCCCCGCGCCGTCATCAACGCCGCCCGTTTCACCACCGGCGATTACCCGAATCCGGGGCCGCTGGCCCTGGTGCAGGGAGGCATTATCTTGATTGATCAGGCCGGTGAAAGAGTACTGGAAAAGATTAAGGAAGGTCAGGTTATTGAAATTATTGACGGGAAAATATTCCGGGAGGGCACCCTGGTCGGCTGCGGCCAGGTCCTGGAGGAAGCCGTCCTGAAAGAAAAAATGGCGCGGGCCCGGGGGAAAATGAACGCCGTGCTGGCCGATTTTATCCGGAATACGCTGGAACACGCCAGCAATGAGATCGGCCTGGTGACCGGCGAATACACGCCGCCCGCCGTCACGACAAAAATTGAGGGGCGGCACGTGCTGGTGGTGGTCCGGGGAGAGCATTACCGGGAGGATTTAAGCGCCATTAAATCTTACATCAAGGAAGTAAAGCCGGTTTTGATCGGGGTCGACGGCGGGGCCGACGCGCTCCTGGAATCCGGCCACCGGCCCGATCTGATCATCGGCGATATGGACAGCGTCAGTGACGCGGCGCTTTGCTGCGGGGCGGAGATCGTCGTGCACGCCTACCTCGACGGGCGGGCCCCCGGCCTGGAAAGGGTGCAGCGCCTGGGCCGGCCGGCCAAAATTTTCGCTGTCCCGGGTACCAGCGAGGATATTGCCATTCTTTTGGCTTACGAAAAAGGCGCCGATCTGATCGTTCTGGTAGGCGCCCATTCCTGCGTGGAAGATTTTTTGGAAAAAGGGCGCCGGGGAATGGGCAGCACCTTTTTGGTCCGGATGAAGACCGGCTCGATCCTGGTGGATGCCAAAGGGGTCAGCAAGCTTTACCGTCACCGGGTGCGCGCGCGCCACGTCGCCCAGATCTTTCTGGCCGCCCTGCTGCCGGCGGGGATCGTGATTTTCGTTTCCCCGGTCACCAGGGAATTGCTCCGCCTCATTTATTTGCAATTTAAACTCATCTTCGGAATTTAGGTGAGAATCCGGGTGGCGAGGCTGTTTGATCATTGACCTGCGTTACCACATTGCTTCTCTGGCCGCCGTTTTTTTGGCTCTCGGGGTAGGAATCCTGATCGGGGGAACGATGCTTAAAGCGGATGCGCTGGTGGAAAGCCGGGGGCAAATTGCCTACCGGCTGGAAAAACAACTGGCGCAATTGCGCCGGGAGAACGAAGCTATGCAGGCGCAGGTAAACTGTTTACAGATCAAAAGCGATCAGCAAAAGGACTTCGCCGGGCAAATCCTCCCTTTCCTGGTCAAGGGGCGCCTGGAGGGCTGCCGGGTAGCAATTATCGAAACCGGCGGCAACGGTTTTCCCGGCGACTTGATCGCCACGCTTGAGCTGGCCGGAGCAAAAGTGCAGTCAGTCACCACGATCAACGGGGGCGCGGGTGAAAGGGAAGGAAATGAGGCGCCGGAAGAAAAACCGGGTGGAAAAAATTCCGGCGCTGGACAGCTA
>JBFMEJ010000394.1:0-2055 GCA_040753275.1 Bacillota bacterium | reverse complement strand
CCCTTCGGTTTTTACTTTTTCTTCCTGTAGCCAGCGCTCAAACCAGTTCAGTGCTTTTTCGTAACTGTTTTTCTTGTATTCTTTTAAAAAGGCTTCCTTTTGCCGGCTGAAAAGGTTGACAAAATCTTGATCGATCATACTTTTCATCCTCACCTTACCGGGAGAAAATTTTGCCGCTAAGAGTGGTGAAAGGGGAATCTTTTTCGGTTGAATCCGGCCGGGCATTTTCCTCGTCCGCGGTTTTGCTTTTCAGACACCGGCTCTGGCGGAGATCTTTTTTCTTTTCCGGTTTGTTTTTCAGCAGCATTTCCACCCTGTGCATTTCTGCCCGGAAGAATGGCTCCTCCAGGGCTTTTAAAAGCCATTCGTGGATTTTCCTCGGCGATGCCATGATCATCACCCCTTGAATGTTTTTCGCGTCCTGACGTTTATGCTCCCTTCCGGGCGGTTTTGCCCGCGCGGCTTCGGGGCCGCACGGGCAGTTGCCGGTAAGTAAGATCTGGAATCAAGTTAGCCCGCCCGTTTAACCGTGCTGCAAAACGCTTTGTTCCTTTGCTTCAGCCTCGGCCGCGAGTTCGATTTCTTTCTTTCTTTTCCACATGTTGCCCAGGATAATTACGCCGCCCGTGGCCAGGGCGAGGCACATGGTGACGAAACTGATGTTTGTCAGAATAACGACATTGCTTTCGGCCAGTGTGATTGTTCCCAACTGGTGAAAATAAGTGGGGATGGCGAATCCTCTGCTCACCGCCACAATAAGCATGATGGTGGACATGACAAGTTTAATCATGTACTCTTTTACGTAGGTCGTACCCACGGCGCCCAGTTGCACGCCGATTAGCGAACCGGCCATGATCAGGAGCACCATTCTGATATCCACGAACCCGCCCAGGGCCCAGTTGAGCGTGCCGGTAAAGCCCATCAAAAAGGCAATGACCAGTTCCGTTGCGCTCGCCACGATGGGGGGAACGCCCAGCACGTAAATCATTCCGGGTACCCCGATAAAACCGCCGACGGCAATGGTAGCCGCCAGCATGCCGGTGCCCAGCCCCAGCGGAACAGTGACCCAAAGGGAGACCCTGGTGTTGGCGACGCTGAATTTAATCATGGGCGGAAGCCGTAGGTTTTTAATCTTTTCCGCCAGGCCGGAGGTTGCGTCTTCCGTTTGCGAGCGCATGGCCCGGAAGGCGTCAAAGAGCATGTAGACACCCAGGATCGTTAAAATAGAAACGAACGCAAAGCTTACGTAAAGATTTGACCCCGCCGGGCCCCACCTGGCCAGAATCATCTTTTGAATCTGGATGCCGATCTGAACGCCCACAACGGCCGACGTTGCCATAATGATTCCCAGTTTGAGATCCACCTGGCCGTATTTATACCGTTTAAACGCACCGACCATTGCTTTTGGGAACTTGTGGCACATGTTGCTGGCCACGGCGATGGCGGCCGGCACCCCCAGGCTCATCATGCCGGGAGTCAGCACAAAGGCGCCTCCGGAGCCGATAAACCCGCTGATCAACCCGCCGAGGAAGCCCAGGATAAAAAGGAAGAAAATACCGAAGAGATTTAACTGAATAAACTCCTTTGCGGCGTTTTTGTCCACCACTTCACCCGCTGCTTCCCCGATGGCGGGGACTGCCGCCAGCAGGACCAGCGTTCCCAGGGCAATCAGGCCCCAGCGCTTGAGGTTGGAAGGCTGAAGCTGCGCCATTTAATGACCCCCCTTGTTTTTTTGGATGGCCCGGATGCCGAGCGCTTCTAAAAGGTAGTTGGCAAAGGCGCCGTGGATCATGGAGAAGACAAGGGCGGTAGCGAGTACTACGAGGGCGAAAAATCCCCCTTGCGTAAAGTAATGGGTCACCGTCTGCTGGTTTAAGAAAATGAAAAGATAAGCCGCCAATGAAATAATCCCCCACAGAATTGTTTGTTTGACCGGTCGAGCCTGATTACCTGGTTTCATCTTAATCCCTCCCCCGGAGATTTAAAAGCTTCTTTTCGTAATGGTGTTCATTTCAAGGGTTGACCGCTCTTTTCGATGCATCCCCCCTTAGGAAA
>JBFMEJ010000393.1:0-2058 GCA_040753275.1 Bacillota bacterium | reverse complement strand
AGCAAACCCCTTGTAAAGGTTTTTTATTTCTCAATTCCCCTCCAACTCCCGCAGCTTACTGACAAACCAGGCTGTATGGAGGTCTTCGTCGATCAGGTTGTTCCAGAGCAGGTTAAAGAGTTCCCGGTCGCCGCCCGCCTGGAGGAGAAAGTTTTTGTAGTCCTGCATCGCCTTTTCTTCCAGCTTGATATTCGCCTTTAACACGGCGACGGTTCCGATCCCGGCCAGTATTTTCCCGGCGATTTGCCCGGTAATGGGGGCCAGTACATCGCCCAGCTTCGTGGGGATACCTCCCAGGCTTTTAATTTGGGCGGCAATATTGTCTACGTGCTGCTGTTCGATGCCGGCCACCCTTTCCAGCACCCGCTGCAGGTAAATGTCTTCCTGCCGCTTGCTTTGGGCCGTATAAAGATCTACCTGGTTCAGTTCCAGACTGTAGAACCAGTTCAACCTGACCAAAATTTCCTCCCTGCTTAAAATAGTTCAGCCACCCCTTCATTTTGGCGGTTGCTCTTCCTGGCCGGTCTTTCTCAGGTTGCTGTTTTATTCTTCCCGAGCGTGAAAAAAATAACCCTCCGGACACTGCTTTGAGGCAGAGAGTTGCTGATCGGGGTTTCCTTTCCCGGCCGGCAAAACAGCCTGCCGGTGTCAGCGCGTTTACGGAAGGCAAATGGCCTGGCCGGTTTGCAGGTTCTGGGGGTCGACGTGAGGGTTTAATTCCAACAGTTTTTCTACCGTGGTCCCGGCGGCCCGGGCGATGCTGAACAGGGTGTCGCCGGCGGCGACGATCCAGTATACGCCGGAAGGGCAGACCTGGGCGGGGAGGCAGATCAGCTGCCCGATTTGCAGATTGTCAGGGTCAACGCCGGGATTGAGGCGTTCCAGTTCGGCGATCGTCGTTCCTGTCCGCAGTGCGATCAGGTAAAACGTGTCGCCCGCCTCCACTCGCCAGTAACGCCCGGAGGGGCAGGGCGGCTGGTTAAAACGCAAGCAGAATCACCTCTTTGCCGAGAAGTTTCTTTTGTCATAATATGGGTGAGGGTCAAGATTTGTGCCGGATCATTAACGAAATGCGGTAAAAAAGCCCACGTTCCGCTTTTCCGCGGTACCAACAGGGGATAAAAATTAACGGCCCGCCGTGCCCCGACAAAACGGTATGGGCACGGCCCCGCAGGGGCACGGCATGCCGTGTACCTACATTGGGGAAAGCCAATTTTGGCACGCATGATCACGGTATATATTCACACGACACGTGGCCCATGTTGACACGGTAGGCATGCGGCACACGGAACACGGCAAACGGAACACAGCCTGCCGTTCGATCCGCAGCCGTTTTACAGGGCGGGAAGTCGGGTATTCACCGGGTTTTCCGGCGCCACTTCCAGATAAACAGTTGTTCGCTGGCTCACGACCACCAGCTTGACTTTCAGTGTATACTTAATTCCGTCCAGTTCCACCTGGCGCAGATCAATTATCTGGGGAATCAGCAAGTAGTTGAGGGTGCCGATCTCCTGCCCCAAAAGCGGCTGCAGCCACTCCCGCACCTTATTTTCCACGAACAGCTGGACTTTTTTCTGGTCATAACCGGTGGCCGGTTTACCGGGCGCAAACGATACGTGCACGTCCAGGCTGCTGACGACCTGCGTTTGACGGCTTTTCAAATTCTCCTTCACCTGCTGCAATTCTTTTTCCGTTGCCGCCAGCTGCTCATGTAAAGAACTGTTGGCCAAAGAGAGGCGGTCCACCTGTTCCCCAATCAGGGAATTCACCCCTGCACCCCCAGCCAGCAGACCGATCAAAAAAGCCGCCGCCACCTGCTTGAAGCGCCCGCTCATTCCTTTCCCCCGCACAGAGCCAGAATCAGTTGGTAGCCCGCCTGTGTGCCGGCCAGGGCGCTGAATATGTATAATAACTGTTTGATTACCGCCCGGAGTTCACCCTGAAAGAGGCCGGATTCAAAAACCTCAAAAGTGGAAAAGGTTCCCCCGATGGCTGCCGCGATGGCCCAGATTTTCATGTCCCGGGCCAGTTTGAGCATGACGGCCGCCGGCGGCTCGC
>JBFMEJ010000392.1:0-2062 GCA_040753275.1 Bacillota bacterium | reverse complement strand
AGCGGCGTAAACATGGAAAAAATGAGGTGGAGCTCCGCATGTTCGGGAATATCGGATTGGACGAAAATAACGCTTTTCCGCGGATCAAGCCCGACAGCCAGCCAGTCGGCCACCATCGCCAGCGTATTTTCTTTAATCGCTCCCGGGTCGTCAAAGGCCGTGGTCAGGGCGTGCAGGTCGGCCACGAAATAAAAGCACTCGTATTCGTCCTGCAGCCTGATCCAGTTCTCCAGCACGCTTAAGTGGCCGATGTGCAGCCGCCCGGAGGCCCGCATGCCGCTTAAGATTCTTCCCTTTTTGCTCATGAACGGTGTCCCTTCTCCCTTCCTGCTTGCTTAATTTCTTCGGCGCAAAATACCCCCTGCCCGGCACTCAGCTTTAATATGGGTTTTGCTTTTCTAAAGGCAATCTCCGACGTCCGACATCTGACGACTGACGACCGATATTGCCTCCCCGGGTGCTCCAGAAACGCCTTCTTTAAAACCCGAGTCCGGAAATCCCCGTGGCGATCTCGATGAGCAGCCGGTAAAGGGGAGAAATAATGAAGCCCAGCACTCTCCCGATGATCCCGGTGAACAGCAGCACCAGAAGGATAATCACGCCGTAGTTTTCCAAAGTATACAGCCATTCCTGCCGGCCCGGCAGGAGGCCGGCCAGGATTTTAGAGCCGTCTAAGGGCGGTACGGGCAAAAGGTTAAAGACTGCCAGCACGACGTTGATCCGGATGACTTCGATCACGATTTCCCGCCCTAACGAAATATGCCAGAGCCCTAAACCGAAGGCGACGGCGGCTAAAACGGCCAGGACCAGGTTGGCGGCGGGTCCGGCCAGCGAGACCAGCATCATGCTGCGGCGCATATTTCCCCGCAGGTTAAGCGGGTTCACGGGCACCGGTTTGGCCCAGCCGAAACCCGCAATGAACAACATAATCAGTCCAATCACGTCAATGTGGGCTGCGGGGTTTAAAGTCAGCCGGCCCTGGTAGCGCGCCGTCGGGTCGCCCAGGCGGTAGGCCGTCCAACCGTGGGCAAATTCGTGAATCGTGAGCCCCAGGACGATGGCCGGGACCATCAAGAGCATTTCGTAGGGGCTGGGCAAATGGAACAATAGCAGTCGCTCCTTCGTACCAGGCACTAAATAGTTAAGTGCCTGGCACTTAACTTATTTTATCCTCTATACCAATTTCCGGGTTATTCTCCAACCGCAAGGACACCCGGTTCCGGAGGCTGCCGGAAATTCTTCAAAGTTGACCTTGTTTTGCGGCAAGGTTTGGAAGCTGCGTAAGTCAAAGCTGTCTCGCGCACTTCGGCCACGGCTTAAAACCCCCCTGGCCGGCGTAATTTTTGGCCGCCCTTTCTGGTTCATTATATCATCGAGGCCGCTGCTCCACAACCACTGCGCCGACGCTTCCGTAACTGCCCCACCACCGGCGTAAACAAAACACTGCCGCCCGTCATTTCTTAACTTTGTCCCTTTGGGCCTGATTGCCTTTGTACCTCTGTGCCCCTGTTCCTTTGTGCCTTTATGCCTTTGTGCCTTTATGCATCCGAGACGGCTTTTTGCCGCAAATACTCCTTCACAAACTCCATCTCCGCTTCCTTTGTCGCGAGCCGTCCTTCTAAGCGGGCCTGCCAAACGGCGTCCAGCGCCTCCCGGAAGACAGGGCCGGGGCGGTAGCCCAGACTTTTGATAAATTCTCCGTCCACGCGCGGGCGGCTGTCCCGGACGAGAGCAAGAACCCGGCGGAAGCGCTCCTGCTCCCGGGGCCCCGTCAGCAGGGCCAGCAGCAGCGGGTAGGCTTCCCGGGGGACGGTCAGCAAAAGGCGGGCCAGCACGCCGGCGTCTTCCGGCCCCAGTTTCTCCTCCTCTCCTTCCCGGAGCCGGGCAATGATTTCCCGCCAATGCAAAACCGTTTTGGTCACTTTCTCCGTTTGCCGTTTATTGAGGTGGTATTTTGCGCACAACTTTCCGGCATCCTCGATCGAAAGGAGATACGTGACGGCCAGGATATAATTCAGCCATTGTTCACCCGGCTGGGCAAAACCCCAGCTTCGCAAGAGTT
>JBFMEJ010000391.1:0-2066 GCA_040753275.1 Bacillota bacterium | reverse complement strand
CCCGGCAAGTTTGACGATCGATCTTTCCGCCAGGAGCGGAATAATTTCTTTCACGCCCAACTCCGTGCTTTTCTGGATGATCAATTCCATTTTCTCGCCCTTGGGGATGCCCTGGACCAGCGTGATGAAAACCGGAGGTTCGGCGGCAAGGATAAATTCTTCTTCAATAATCCCTTCGATTTCCCTGGAACTGATTTTGCTTAACCTGACCCGGTATCCTTTGCCCTGCCCGTCGGCAACCGTGAACCCGTCCCCCGGCCCCAGCCGCAAAACACGCGTCAGGTGGACTGCATCGGGGCCGGTGACGATTACTTTCTGTTCTTTAATTTGCGCGGGGGGAACAAAAAAATACATTTTCGCATTTATCCCATAAAGGCGTCCTTTACTTTTTCAAAAAATCCTTTGGACTCGCCGCCCGGGTTTTCCCCGGAAAGGATGGCGAATTCGCGCAGGAGCTGCTTCTGGCGCTCGGTAAGCCTGGTGGGTGTGACTACTTTTACCCGCACGTATTGGTCGCCGCGCCCGTACCCGTTGAGGTCGGGAATACCCTTGCCACGCAGGCGAAATTCGGTGCCGTGCTGGGTGCCTTCAGGAATTCTGATTTTCGCCGTGCCCTCCAGGGTGGGCACCTCCAGTTCATCGCCGAGAGCCGCCTGGGCGAACGAGATGGGCACTTCGCAAATGATATCGTTGCCTTCCCGTTTGAAAAGGCGGTGCGGGCGGACGTTCAGGTAAACGTAAAGGTCTCCCGGCGGGCCGCCGCGCAGGCCGGCCTCTCCCTCGCCGGCCACCCGCAGACGGGTTCCCGTATCCACTCCCGGTGGAATTTTCACGTGGATGGTGCGGGTGCGGCGCACCTTGCCCGCCCCGCGGCAAACGCCGCAGGGCTTTTCGATAATCTTTCCGGTGCCCCGGCAGCGGTCGCAGGTGTGGGTCTGCATGATGCGGCCAAAGGGCGTACTCTGGGCATACTGCACCTGTCCCGTACCGCCGCAGACGGAGCACTTTTGGGGGGCGGTACCCGGCGCGGCGCCCGTTCCCCGGCAATTTTCGCAATCCTCGATGCGCGGCACGCGGATGTCCTTTTCCACCCCGAAGGCCGCTTCCTTGAAAGATATTTCTACATCCACCCGGATGTCGGCGCCCTTCTGGGGGCCCCGGCGGGCGCGGGTACCGCCGCCGAAAAACATGTCAAAGAGGTCGCCCAGGCCGCCGAAATCACCAAATCCCCCGAACCCGCCGAAACCTTCGCCGCCAAAGCCGCCGAATCCCTGGCCGTTGGCCGACGCGTGGCCAAAGCGGTCATAGTTGGCTCTTTTTTCAGGATCGCTTAAAACCTCGTAGGCTTCGGCGATTTCCTTAAACTTTTCCTCGGCGCTTTTGTCCCCCGGGTTGGCGTCGGGGTGGTACTGGCGGGCCAGTTTACGGTACGCTTTTTTAATTTCTTCCTGACTGGCGTCCCGGGAAACACCCAGGACTTCGTAATAATCGCGCTTTGCCACGGCGGTCCCACCTTTGAAATACAGGGATTAGGGTTAGGGGTTACTTATTGTCGTCTTTCACTTCGTAGTCTGCGTCGACTACTTTTTCGTCCTTGGCCGGGCCGCCGCCCTGGGCCTGGCCCTGCTGCCCTTGTGCCGCCTGCTGCTGATACATGGAGGCGGTCATTTCATAGAGCGGTTTCGTCAGTTCTTCGGTTTTTCGCTTGATCAGGTCGATGTCTTTGCCCTGCAGGGCGTTTTTGAGCTCCTCAACGGCGCGCTTTAAGCGGTCGACCTGGCCCTGGTCCGCCTTGCCGCCGAAATCGCGAATGGCTTTTTCCGCCTGGTAGATGGCGCTGTCCGCCTGGTTGCGCGCCTCGGCCTCTTCCTTGCGTTTCCTGTCCTGCTCGGCGTACTGCTCGGCATCCTTGACCATGCGCTCGATTTCCTGTTCGGATAAACCGCTTCCGCCGGTGATGGTGATGCTCTGTTCCTTCCCGGTGCCCAGGTCTTTGGCGGAAACGTGCACGATGCCGTTGACGTCGATGTCGAACTTCACTTCGATCTGCGGCACGCCGCGCGGGG
>JBFMEJ010000390.1:0-2083 GCA_040753275.1 Bacillota bacterium | reverse complement strand
GCAGCCAGCTTTTTCACCTGGGTCAGTTGCTTTTCTACAGAGCCCCAGAAATCGTATTGGGAGACGGCGGGCAAATAACCGAGGGGCAAGAGATCCCGGTTGGAAAGTTTGCCGGCCTCTTTATATTTTCCCACGATCTCTTCCAGCGCGCCGGCAGCCTGGCGGTAGTCATCCCGGCGGATTTGTTTGACGGCCAGAGAATAGGAGGCCATCGGGGGCAAGGCCGGGTCCAGCGCCGACACCGGCAGCTCCTTTAATTGCTCATATGTCATCCGCACGTCCAGAACGTAGACCAGGCGGCCGGAGGCGTGGTAGCGCATGTCCCCGTCGGGCAAAGCGCGGGCTCTTTGCAGCATGTTCAGGGCCTCGGCCCAGCGCCCCTCGATTTCGTAGCAGCGGGCCAGGCGGTAGGCGGCGTCGTCGGCGGCCGGGTGGCGGGAGAATTCCTGCAAAAACTTTTCCCAGCCGGGGATCTCCCGCTCCGGATCGTATTGTTCATCGCCGTAAAAATACACGCCCCAGTCTTTCTGGTATTTTTCCCGGCGCGCCAGCTCAAAGTAAGGTTCGCCCCGCACCTCCTCATAGGCCTTGATGCCCCGCGCCAGGTAGCTTTGCGGGTATTTCCCGGCCGCCTCTTTCAAGAACTGCCAGTCCGGGCGGCTAAAACCCGCGTCGCCGTCTTCGCCCGGCAAAGCAGCCATCCCGTTTTTATCGATGTCCTCCACAAGTTTGTCCAGGGCCTCTTTTTCCCCCAGCTCATAGAGGGTGTAGAGGCACTCCTGGCGGCTAAAAGGCGCGGTGTCCGTTTCGGCCGCTTTCCACAGCCACTGGACGACAGCATCCCTGGCGGCGCCTTTTAACTCCCAGCGGGCGGCGTTGCCGGCCTCCTGAATCAGGTGCACTTTTTCTTTTTCCGAGGCAAGGCGGTGATAAAGTTCGTCGGCAGCCGCCAGCGCCCTTTCTTCGCCCAGTTTATACAGGTTGAAAAGCTGCCGGGAACGGGCGGCGGCATCCTGCTCCTTTTCCTGCGCCTCCCAAAGCCAGGTGAGGAGCGCCGAACGTCTGGTGCCGGGAGGCTCCTCACGGGCCACGTTGAGGGCGGCAAGAACCAGGTCTTCTTTCGCCGCGGGGGCAGTTAACCGGGCGTAAACGTCAGTCAGCCACCGGACCATCTCGCCAGGGTCGGAAAAGATTCTCTGCCCGGCTGCCTTCACCAGTTGATAAGAGGACCCCCGCAGTTCCTGTGAAGAAAGGACTGCCTCGGTCAGCGTCCGGGCGTCGGTTAAGCGCTCCGCCAGCACCGGAACCAGATACCTGGCGGCGTTGGCTTCTCCGTAAGCGGCGAGATCTTTGGCTAGCTGCGCCACCTGTTCCGCGGTCATCAGTTTTACCAGCGCATCGCGGATGTTCCAGGCGTCGGTGCGCTCCTTTTCCTTCAAATAATCCAGCAGAACCTGTGCGGCTTCGGCATCCGGGCCCGGCAGGCTCTGGAAAGAAGCAATGACTTCGTTTCTTTCTTTGGCCTCGGCGGCCTGCCATAATTTTTCCTTTAATTCCTTTAATCCGGGCAGGGCTTCTTTTCCTGCTTTTGCTCCCGCATTGCTTGCGTCAGGGTGGCTCTGGCCGGCAGCGGCCCACAGCGGGTGGGGATTTTTGCTTTCATCACAGGCGCCCAGGAGGAGCACCAGCACAACACCAAAAATCAAGGCCGCGATTTTGGGTTTAGTCATCACCTTCATCGTCCTTCCTGAATTTAGTTTTACTCTGCTGGTAAAGCGCAAACCCGGCAAGGCCAAACACAAGAACAATTCCTAAAACAGTGCCCAAAAGACCAGGGGAGAAAAACAGGGGCCGGCTTTCCGGAGCGACGCTTCCGGCTGCTCCTGTCTCGCCGCCCACACTTGCGGATTGCGTTTGCGTCCGGGTAAAGCATACCCCCAGAAAATCGTTGTAAGCTTGCCGGTAATCGTCAACAGTCCAGCGGTCATTGTTCAGGCCGACATTGCGCCCGCCGCATAAAGCAGTTACCTTTTGGTCTGCGAGGATCGCAACGCAGTTAAGGTCGTAGGTAAAATGGTAATTA
>JBFMEJ010000389.1:0-2083 GCA_040753275.1 Bacillota bacterium | reverse complement strand
CAGGGCGACGGTCACCTTGATCTGGTCCGGATAAAGGATCACCCCGTTTTGAGTGGCGGCAAAGTTAAAGATGGCCACACCACCGCCGTGTTCGTAGTAGGTGGGGATCAGATCCCGGTAGCCCCGCCGGATTAAAAATTCTTTGGCCTTTTCCCGCGCCTGCTCCAGGCTGAGGGTCTGCTTGCCCACGTTCCGGGCATTGGTGTACCACAGGACGTGGCCGCCCATTTCGCTTACGGCCACGGCTGCCCTTTCCTGAAAACTGAGCCGGCGGGAGGCAATATCCACCTGGTAGGCCCTGATTTTTCCCTTATTAATGCTCACCCTTTCCACCACGTAGTTTTCCGGCGGATGACGGCGGTCAAGAAATTCCAGGGCTTTTTTCCGGGCCTGTTCAGCGGTGATTTTCCCGCCCGTCAACCCCTTTGGTTCCTTTTTTTCCAGGTGGTCGGAAAACGGCCCGTCGTAAATCAGTGCAGGCATTCCTTTCATATGCTCTTCCACCGTCTGAAAATTCCGGCTGGCCAGTTTGGGTTCCTGGCGCTGGAAAACCCGGCCCGTCCTCCGGGAAAGTTCGCTTAAGTAAAGTTTCCCGGCAGCGATTTGCCTTTCGATGTTCTGCAGGTCGGTATTAAGGGTGGACGCCTGCTTG
The DNA here is from genome assembly GCA_040753275.1 of Bacillota bacterium. Lineage (GTDB taxonomy): Bacteria > Bacillota > Desulfotomaculia > Desulfotomaculales > Nap2-2B > JAIMBK01. The sequence goes on along the minus strand of JBFMEJ010000389.1, from coordinate 1,431 downwards.
TAGAGCCGGCTCAGGGTTTCCCGTTCCTTTGTATTTTTTTCCTCGCCGGAAAATACTTTGCCTGCAAGGGAATAGGCGTAATCGCCCACCTGGGTAAGGAACTTGGCCGTGCGCCCGACGGAGATGTCGGGCAGCGGCAGCTGGTTGAGATTGGTTTGTGCGGCGTTGGCCCGCTGCCAGATCTCCAGCAGGATTTTACTGTCCACCTCCGGGGCCTGGGCGACCAGCAGTTTGGACAGGAGTACTTCCACGTTTTGAATATTGTTTAAGGTATCGTAGAAGGAGCGGTAATATTTATTGGTCAGGGCAATTTCTAATTGTTTGCGCACGGTGTACTGGTGGTAGCCCCAGTAGCCCAGGGAACCCAGCAGGATTACCCCGATTGCCAAGGGCAAAAGCCAGCGCCGGCGATTCATCGGGCAGACCTCCTTTAAGTACAGGAATTAGGGGCTCGGGATTAGGGAATAGGCGCGCGTTAGCGGGCGAAGACGTGCCTGCCGATTTGCGTCAGGATGTTTCTCGTCCAGATCCAGGGACTCACCAGCTTGGCCGGGTTCCAGAAGTAAAGGGCGCCGCCGGTCGGGTCCCACCCGCTCATGGCCAGCATCGCCGCGCGCAGCGATTCTTCGGTGACCGGCCTGTTGTATTGCCCGTTGCTGACCGATTCAAAGGCGTGCGGCTGATAAATCACCCCTGCTAAGGAATGGGGAAAGGCGGCGCTGCGCAGGCGATTTATAATTACCGCCCCTACCGCCACCTTTCCGGTGAAAGGTTCGTCTGCCGCTTCTCCTTCAATCACCCTGGCCAGCAGATAAACGTCACCCCGGTTGCTAATCCCGCGGGAAACGCCTGTCGGTTCCGGAGGCGCGTAGTCGTAGGTGGGAGAAAAGCCCAGGGCTTCCCAGGTCGCCGGCCCCACTACGCCGTCCGGAACAAGACCGTTGTACCGTTGAAAAAGGATTACCGCCTGCTGGGTCCCGCCGCCGTAATACCCGTCCAGGGGGCCTGTATAATAGCCCCAGGCGCTGAGCTGGCTCTGCAGGCGGTAAACGTCGTCGCCGGAAAGCCCCCAGTAAAGGGAACGGTCCTGGGCGTAGGCCGGGCGTTGACCAGGAGTTCCCAGGAACGTCCAGGCAAGAACAAACATCGCGACGAGTAAAAGGGCGGCACATTTTTGCTTCCGCAAGGAAATAACCTCCCTGGTCCGGATCCTGGTTTGCAGAAGATCAAGCGGGCGGAACTTGCCGTTCTTTAAACCTTCCTATAGTTTGCATTAAGTTTTGCTTGAATATGTATTTGCAGCTTTTTTATTTTCCAAGTGCCAGGTCTAAAACCTTCGCCTTTCAGGCGAAAAGCTTTGAGCATTGACTCCTGATCAAGATGGCTATATCATTCATCCAAGAGGTGAATGAAATGGCCGAATACCAAACG
>JBFMEJ010000388.1:0-2087 GCA_040753275.1 Bacillota bacterium | reverse complement strand
ATTCCATAAATATCCAGACCACTGCCAGGTTTACAGCAAAAAACATATTTTTGCCTGCGGACTATACTGCCGGGTGCCGGAAAAAGGGCTTAAGGGGCTTCATAAAATTATTCATGCGTCAGTACTGAACATCTTTTTTCACCTTTGACACAAGAGATCAAAATGGTTATAATGGCCTCAAAGGCTATTCTGGGGGAGGGGAGTTGTGCAGGTAAGCCTGGCTGAAGCGAAGAAGGTCTTTTCTTCCCTGGTTAACCGCGTCGTTTATGGAAAAGAAAGGGTCATTCTCCTCTCACGAGGCAAACCCAAAGCAGCAATAGTAAGCATCGAGGACCTGAAAACCCTTGAATCTCTGGAGTCTGGCGGCAGCCGGCTGCGGGCGCTGGAGGAGGCTCACCGGCTGCGGCGGGAACTGGCTTCGTTTGCGCTTAAGCCTACGACCGCAGAGCTGGACGCCATCCGCGGGGAGAGAACCGATGAGTTCGACCGTATGCGTTGATGCCAGCTTTGCTTTAAAACAGTGTTGCCATCAATGCCATCCTTCTTTGTCATTTTGTGGTCTTCTTTGCCGGTAGCCTTTCACGGGAAATGGTTCAGGGGGAGGCTTCTTTACTTTTGGCTAAACTCAAGATCCTGCAGGTGATTACCCTTTCCGAAACGGGCGGGGCGCAAAAGGTGCTTTACCATCTGGCGGCCGGGCTTTCCCCGGCCGTTTTTGACGTTACGGTGGCCTGCGCGCCGGGCGGGGAACTGGTCCGGTGGCTGCGGGAGCTGGGCTGGGTGCGGGTGGTGGAAGTGCCCCACTTGCGCCGGGAAATTTCGCCGCTGCGCGATATGGCGGCTTTTTTTGCGCTTTACCGCTTGATGCAAAGAGAGCGGTTTGACGTGGTGCACTGCCACAGCTCGAAGGCGGGTATTATCGGCAGGCTGGCGGCTTATCTGGCCGGGGTACGGAAAATTATTTTTACGGTGCACGGCTGGGGAATTACCCCTGAGCAGGGGAGGTTAGAGCGGTTTTTTTATACCTGGGCGGAGCGCCTGGCGGGGCTTTTGAGCACCGATGTGGTCTGCGTGTCGGAAGCGGACCGCGAGCGGGGGTTGAAGGAGAAGCTGGCTCCGGCGGCAAAACTCAAGGTGATCTGCAACGGCGTCCCGGCGCCGCCCGCTGCAAGGGGAGATGGTGAGGATATTTTGCGGGCGGAACTCGGCCTGGCGGAAACCGATCTGGTTGTCGGCACTGTTTGCCGCCTGTGCAGGCAGAAGAACCCGCTTTTTTTCCTGGAAGTGGCGCGTAATTTGTTATCCGCATCGCGCCTGCGCGATAATCTTTACTTCGTATTGATTGGGGATGGGCCGTTAAAGCGGCAATGCGAGGATTATATAAAACAGCATCATTTGCGTGATCGCGTTTTTCTTGCCGGCAGCCGGGAGGACGCCGCCTGCCTGATGGCCGGCTTCGACGTTTTTTGCCTGTTTTCTTTGTGGGAAGGGCTGCCGCTGACCGTGATCGAAGCGATGCACGGCGCCGTTCCCGTCGTGGCCGCCGGGGTAGGCGGCGTTCCGGAGCTGGTCATTGAGGGGGAGACGGGGTTCTTTGCGCCCCCCGGCGACGTTGAAAAAGCCGCCCGGATTGTGGAGGGCCTTTTAGCGGAGCCTGATTTAAGGAGAAGGTTGGGGCAGGCGGGCCGCCGGCTGGCCAGGGAAAAATTTTCTCTTGAGAAAATGGTTGACCGGTACAGATCGCTCTACTTAAGTGGAACTTTTTAACTTACGGTTTTTTTATGCCTGTCGCAGCGGGTAGGAAATAGAAATTATTTGCCGAATAGTAAAGGAGAGTAAAATAATAGAAGAGAAGAGCGGAGCAGGGCTTTCCCGGCGGAAAGCTGCGAAAAAGATTACCGGAGGGCATAGAGATGCGTCGCTCCCGGGCTTTTAAACAAATCTTCCCGTATCTGGCGGTTGCCGGCGACCTGGCCCTCGTCCTGGCCGGTTTCCTTGCGGCCTTTTACATTCGTTTTTTCGGGCAGGTGCCCGAAGTTAACTGGGAGCCTTTTCTTCGGGTCACGCCCTGGGTCGCCCTGGCGACT
>JBFMEJ010000387.1:0-2089 GCA_040753275.1 Bacillota bacterium | reverse complement strand
AGACGAAATTTTTCCCGTGGAAATCCGGGATCCCCGGGGAGGGGTGAAAACAGTGGAAACCGACGAGCAGCCCAGGCCGGAAACGACCCTGGAAGCGCTGGCCAAACTGCCGCCGGTGTTTGACCCGAATGGTACCGTGACGGCCGGCAATGCCCCTGGGATCAATGACGGCGCGGCCGCCGTGGTGGTGATGTCCAGGGAAAAAGCCGCCGAGCTGGGGATTGCGCCCTTGTGGACGATTCTGGGGTACGCGGAAGTGTCCCAGGAGCCCAAATACATAGCCACCGTGCCGGGACTGTCGATCCGGAAGCTTTTAAAAGAAACCGGTTATGCTCTGGAGCAAATGAAAATTATTGAAATAAACGAGGCTTTTGCCGCGGTGGTGCTGGTCAGCGCAAAGAAGATTCTGGAAATATCGGAAGAGGATTTGTACACCAAGGTGAACGTCAACGGCGGCGCCATTGCCTACGGACACCCCATCGGGGCCACGGGCGCCCGGATTGCCATGACCCTGGCCTACGAGCTTAAGCGGCGCGGCGGCGGGATCGGGATCTGCGGAATTTGCAGCGGCGCGGCGCAGGGCGACGCCATGTTAATTAAAGTTTAAAAGGAGATGGTTGCTTTGCCCTACCTGCTGACGGACGAACAAAAGATGCTGCGCGACATGGTCCGCAAGCTCTGTCAGAACGAGATCGCCCCCCGGGCGGCGGAAATCGACCGTACGCATGCCTTCCCATGGGAAAACCTGCGCCGGCTGGCCGAACTGGGCCTGATGGGGGTGCCCATTCCGGAGGAATGGGGGGGCGCCGGCTTCGACTTCCTTTCCTACATCATCACCGTCGAAGAAATTTCGAAAGCCTGCGCCTCCACCGGCGTGATCCTGGCCGTGCACACTTCCCTGGGCTGCTTTTCCCTGCTGAACTTTGGTACGGAAGAACAAAAAAAGAAGTACCTGGTGAAACTGGCCTCCGGGGAGTGGCTGGGCGCCTACGCCCTCACCGAGCCCAACGCCGGCTCCAACCCGGCCAATTTGAGCACCTCCGCCCGCCTGGAAGGGGACCACTACCTGGTCAACGGCAGCAAACTTTTCATCACCAGCGGCGGCCAGGCCCACCTCTACGTCACCTTCGTCCGGACAGACCCCGGCAGCAGGGGTCACAAAGGGATCACCTGCCTGCTCATCGAAAAGGACACCCCCGGCTTTTCCATCGGGCGGGTGGAAGAAAAGATGGGGATTCACGGGTCGGCCACGGCGGAGCTGATCTTCGACAACGCCCGGGTGCCCCGGGAAAACCTCCTGGGGGAGGAAGGCGAGGGGTTCAAGGTGGCCATGAAGCTCCTCGACGGAGGCCGGGTGGGCATCGGCGCCCAGGGGGTGGGCATCGCCCAGGCGGCCCTGGAGGCGGCCATCGACTTTGCCCGGCAAAGGGTGCAGTTCGACCGCCCCATCGCCGAATTCCAGGCCATCCAGTTTATGCTGGCGGACATGGCAACCCGGGTGGAAGCGGCCCGGCTGCTGGTCTACCGCGCCGCCCGCCTGCGCGACATGGGCCTGCCCTATACGAAGGAGGCCTCCATGGCGAAGATGTTCGGCACCGACACGGCCATGCAGGTGACCACCGACGCCGTGCAGATCCTTGGCGGCTACGGTTACTGCAAGGAATACCCGGTGGAGCGCTACATGCGCGACGCCAAGATCACCCAGATTTACGAAGGAACGAACCAGATCCAGAGAATCGTCATCGCCAAGCAGATTTTGCGGTAAAACCAAAATTCACCTTAGATAGTGCTTTTCAAGAAGGAGAAACTGCCCCGCAAGGCGAATAATGCGGAAAAGCAAGTTTACCTTCAAAATGGGCGTTCTCTGGTGGTGCCGCAAAAGCGGCCCGGAAAGTTAACCACCTTCTGTACTCTACGCTTTTAAGTGTCCTTTCGGGTTAAATTTAAGCGAGGGAATTGTCCATGAGAACATTCGTTCTCTCCATAAAGTAATGAAAATATGTAAAAGTATTTACCCCCCAATTCCTATTCCCCGATTCCTAATTCCTATCTATTTTGGAGGGAGTGACCTTTTGTGCAGTATACGTTA
>JBFMEJ010000386.1:0-2127 GCA_040753275.1 Bacillota bacterium | reverse complement strand
TATCAGCAATAGTAAAATCAGTTTCGTGGCCCACAGCCGAAATAACCGGCACCCTCGAATTAAAAAGACTGCGAGCCACCTTTTCCGTATTAAAAGCCCATAGTTCCTCCAGCGAACCCCCACCCCGGCCGACAATAATCATTTCCACCCGGTCAAACCGGTTAAGCCATTCAATCCCTGCAGCTATTTCCTGCGGCGCAGTTTCTCCCTGCACAGCAGCAGGAAAGAGGACAATTTCCGTCCCAGGCCAGCGCCGCTGAATAATTCCCACCATATCCCGCACCACAGCCCCGGTGGGAGAAGTGACAATACCGATACACCTTGGTAAAAATGGCAGCCTTTTTTTATGCTCAGGGTCAAAGAGCCCCTCCTGCCGCAGTTTCTCTTTTAAATGTTCAAAAGCGACATAAAGAGCGCCGAGCCCTTCGGGCTCTACTTCGGCGGCGTAAAGCTGATACGTTCCTTCTCGCTCAAAAACCGATATGTAACCGCGGACAATAACCGCCATGCCGTTCTCCAGCCTGAAGGAAAGCTCAGCGACCCTGGAACGGAACATCACTACTTTCAAGGAACTAAATTCGTCTTTCAAAGTAAAGTAGAGATGACCGGAAACAGCCTGCTTTAAGTTGGAAATTTCACCCTTTACCCATACGTTGGTCAGCAGGTAATCGTTATCCAGTAAAGACTTTATGTGTTCGGTTATTTCCCGTACTGTTCTCGGGGTAAACTTCGCCTGGAATCTTTCTCTTTCCATCAGCTTATCTCTCAGCTTTGAGCCATCAGGTAGCTGTGAATGGATCTGGCGGCTGTTTTCCCGGCACCCATGGCCAGGATTACGGTAGCCGCCCCGGTTACCACATCGCCTCCGGCATAAACACCCGGCTTGGAGGTGGCACCGGTTTCCCGGTCAGCGACAATATTACCCTTCCGGGTTACATCCAACCCGCTGGTGGTCCGGGGCACCAGAGGGTTGGGTCCCTGGCCGATAGCCACCACTACCGTATCCACGTCCATAATAAACTCCGATCCCTGGATTGGCACCGGGCTGCGGCGTCCTGACGCATCAGGTTCGCCCAGTTCATAACGCAGACACTCCATGCCGGTCACCCAGTAGTCCTCGTTATACAAAATCCTGGTGGGGCTGGTTAAAAAGGCAAATTTAACGCCCTCCTCTTCGGCGTGCTCCACTTCTTCACGCCTGGCCGGCATTTCCGCATGAGAGCGCCGGTATACAATCCAGGACTCTTCAGCACCCAAGCGCAAGGCGGTGCGAGCTGCATCCATAGCCACATTCCCGCCGCCTAAAACAGCCACTTTACTACCTATCTTGATCGGAGTATCATATGAAGGAAAAAGATAAGCCTTCATTAAGTTAACCCTGGTCAAAAACTCATTGGCCGAATAGACCCCGCAGGCATTTTCACCCGGTATTTGCATGAAATAAGGCAGGCCGGCCCCCGTCCCGATAAATACGGCATCAAAACCTTCCCTTTCCATCAACTCATCTACCGTAGCAAACTTGCCCACCACTGAATTAACCTGAATATCAACACCAAGCTCCTTTAAGTTCATAATCTCGGCCTGTACCACCCGCTTGGGCAGACGGAATTCCGGGATACCGTACATCAACACCCCGCCGGCTACGTGCAGAGCCTCAAAAACAGTAACCCTGTGCCCCAGTTTGGCCAGATCAGCCGCACACGTTAAGCCAGCCGGGCCGGAGCCGACAACAGCCACCTTTTTACCGGTAGGCGGAGCTGTTTCCTGGGGAAGCACTCCTCTCGCCAGTTCCCAGTCGGCAATAAAACGCTCGATCCGTCCGATGGCCACCGGTTCGTGTTTCTTGCCCAGGGTGCAGACTTTCTCACACTGACTCTCCTGCGGACAAACCCGGCCGCAGACAGCCGGCAAAGCATTCTTTTCCTTGTTTTTCCGGATGGCCCCGGCAAAATCACGCTCTGCTGCCAGTTTAATAAAAGCCGGGATGTCAATCTCCACCGGGCAGCCCTGGCGGCAGGGAGCATTTTTACATTGGAGGCACCGGCTGGCCTCGGCAACTACCTGCTCTTCAGTATAGCCTAATGCCACCTCATTAAAATTGGAAATACGCTTTTCCGGACTCTGGGC